>NZ_JAGJEF010000124.1:0-7470 GCF_018100875.1 Pseudoalteromonas sp. MMG012 | reverse complement strand
GCCAAAAACAAGCCAGCTTTTTCGATGGTTAAATGTATGTAAAATTGATTTAAAGCCGCTAGCTGCACAGCTTCAAAACATTAAAAACTCTGTGTTCGTCATATTCGCCATTGCCTACCTTTCACCCGAATTCATGATGTCGTTATATATTTCGTTTTTAGTACTACTTCTAACATTTGGTGTTATACGTAAAAACATAGTAATTGCCACATCAACAAGCATTTTACTTTTTATGAATCTTATAGAGTATTATACGTTTTTATTTCTAATGGATTTTCTAAGTAGTCTTGATAACAAAACACCGTGGCACTCTTCTCTCATTTTTATTGCACAAGCTGTAATTTCATTTTCAATTATATTCTTGCTCATGTATCAAAACAATATCGTTAGGCTTCCTTTATTTAAACCTTGGAACCACGACAGAGGAAATAACTCACTGCTGGTCGTCACTCATGCTTATTTCACTGTTATTTCACTAATAACCGCATTAGAGTATGTACTACATCGTGTTTATTCGTTCAAAAGCTTGGCCTTTCTATATAATAATTATGAAAACTTCATTTACGCTGGGTGGGCTGTAATTATGGCGACATTGCTTAGCATGGTTACGAACGACTTAAACAAACAACCATAACTCACAGCTGAAAACACTCTATATAGCCATACAACGTCGTTGAATTGCACAATAAATTTACAACTCGTCGTACCCGCTCCCAGATAACAATACTAAGTAATGAACTTTAAGATATTACATAAGAATAAAAAACCAACCACAAGTGTAATTTTAACAATAATTCACATTTCTTCCACATTTGCTTGGCACTGTGATTGAAAGCTCATTATTTATAACTGGATGTAATATGATTTTAAGTTCTTTAGTATTAAGTAATCTATTTGTATTCAGCGCAAACTTAGCGCCTGTTGAACACCTAAAAACACCGCAAAACATAGTGCCTATGCAACTCAATACATCCAGTGAAAACGTTGATACTCCAGCCAGTAACGCAACCGACACTATGCTTAATACACTCATTACAGAAAAAAGGCTGAATAGAAGAATTAGGCAGACTCGTCAAGCCCCAAGGATAGACAATCCAATACCACAATTGGGTATGAAACTGTTTTTCTCAAAAGCGCTCGGGGGTGAAAAAACAGTCGCCTGTGCCACCTGCCATCATCCTGAGCTAGGCGGTGCCGATCAACTTTCATTCAGTATTGGTACAAATGCCATTGATCACGATGCCATTGGCCTCGCCCGCAAAGCCATCAATAACGAGGTAACCATACCTCGTAATGCCCCTACAGTGTTTAATACAGGGCTGATGCGTCGCTCTTTATTTTGGGATGGACGTGTTGAGCGAGTACAAGATGCACAAGGAAACCGTACCGATCAAATAAGCACCCCTGACTCTGATTTTAATACACCAGATGGCAATGCTGGAGACACCTTAACCGCAGCGCTGTCACGCTTTCCGGTTACCTCGGTTGAAGAAATGCGTGGAACAGCATTTATACAGGCAACCAATAATGAACAGGTGAGACGTCATTTGGCTGAGCGCATTGGCGATTACGGTACAGAAACGGGCGGCCTTGCTACCAATGATTGGCTGGCGCAATTTCGTGCCGCATTTAACAGCCAAGAATCCGCCGAAAATTTAATTACTTTTAACAGTATCGCTTTGGCACTTGGTCAGTATCAGCAATCTATGGTGTTTATTGACACCGATTGGCATCGATATGTTAATGGCGATAGCAGTGCCTTAACAGAGCAGCAAAAACGCGGTGCATTGCTGTATTTTACATCGAGAGAAGATGGTGGGGCCGGATGTGATACCTGCCATGGTGGACCACGTTTCACCCGTGAAGGCTTTGTTAATGTGGCCTACCCACAATTCGGTATTGGTACACAGGCTAACAACAGTGATATAGGTCGTGCTGCTATTGCGCCAACCCGCCGTAATCAGTTTGCATTTAGAGTGCCCAGTTTACTCAATGTTAGCCTCACTGCCCCTTACGGTCATGCTGGGTCATTTGAAACTTTAGATCAGGTTGTTGCCCACTATGTTGACCCAGCCACCAGTATTGAACAGTTTTTTCAACGCGGTGGGGCGTGTGGGTTACCCCAATTTGCTGACAACGCAAACTGTGACAGCTTAAACGACCAAGCTCAAGAGAATAGCCAAGCTGCATTAAGACGCTTTGAACGCTCACGGTTTGTAAAACCCATATTAAATTCAGCTCAACAGCAAGATCTTGTGGCTTTTTTACACGCTTTAACCGATCACTGTGCAACAAATACCGAATGTATACAGCAATGGGTACCCAATACTGAAGGTGATGACCCTGATAACTTACAGTTAAAAGCACACTTCACCCCCTAATTAAACCAGTTCTTCCAACCCTCAATGAGTTGATAATTACGCACGTAATATCAACTCATTCTTTAACCAAAACGTCATGTTAGCCACGCAAAAACCTCAGAATATAAAACCTAATTAACACATTAAATCAAGAATATCTTTACACGCATTTACAATAATCAACATTTGTCGGATTGCCAAATGTGCTCATCTTTAATACTGTTGCAAAAACATAAAAACCCATAGCAGGAACTTGTAGATGAGGCTGTTCAGCTTAATGTTCATTGCGCTGCTGTGCTCAACACCTGCTTTTGCATGCGAAGGCTTACCACAAAAAGCACTGAGTGCTGACGAAGCAACTTGGTCGCCCTATTTACGACGAGGTATGAAACACTTTGGTCTTAAAAATGACGAAATGGCTATTGCATGTTTTGAAAAAATAAAACCCTATGAGCCTGGTATTGCTAACATTCGTATTGCAACGGTGTATCATCTTCGCTTTAAAGCCCAACCCGACAGTAACGAACTTCGTAATCATGCATTAACACATTACAATCGTGCTTTAGAGCACCCTAATAATATTCCTGTTAATATGACACGTTCACGCATTACGAAGTTATTGATGTCATTGTCTGAGCAAAAAATCATAGAGTTACAAAGTGATCGTACCGGAGTAAGTCGTTACAATTATTTTAATGCAGGCTTGTATTACATCATCAAGCAACAACCAAAACAGGCATTACGATTGCTTGAACGCGCGGCTCAAGAAAAATATTGGCATGCCAAACTGCTGCTAGGTTTACTATACAACCCTATTTTTAAATATAACGCACAATATAGCCTATTTAAAAAAGACAGTGATCTTGCCATTATGTGGTTAGAAAAGGCGTATAATCAAGTACCTACCCAAATGCTAGAACGACAAATACTCCAACTGCAGGAATACCGAAAAGATCCAAAACCAACAACACCTTCAACTGAGCACCAAGTGGTCACAAAATAGGTGTTTATTACCAATAAAGATTCTGAAACAAGTTCAGAACAATGAAGGGTTTCGTCTTCCTGACGTAGGTCAGGACCCATGCCAGTCGTCACAGCCCATAGACTCTGAAACGAGTTCAGAGCGACGAAAGTGGGCTGCTACATTTCAATCCCTCCTCGTTCGTCTTCCTGACGCAGGTCAGGACCCATGCCAGTCGTCACACCACCCGGCGATCTTCACCTAATGGATTCTGAAACAAGTTCAGAACAACGAAAGTGTTTTCGTCTTCCTGACGCAGGTCAGGATCCATTCAACGTTTAACCACCATAGCCAATAAACCGATTTTGCATATTTAGCATATAAATCATTGGTGTAAGCAGATGTAATAACATTTTATTTATCTAAACCGGATAATGACTGTGCCACTTAACGGTAAATGGCTAAACCAGTGCTATCAATAATAAGGAAGTAACTTATGAATCACGACAATTGTAATCACGACTGTGCACAATGCGCTTGTCACAACCCGCTTTGGAACAGTTACGAAACTCAGGAGTCTTTGAGCAACTTTACTCAATCAATAAAAGAGTATGCAAAACAGCTTGGTACGTCTGAATCTTTACTCCCAGCGGGGTTTGTCATGTATTCTGGCGGTGTGATCCGCCCTATGATTAACGGTTCAACCGACCAAGTTGAAGCGATTGGCTTTGCAAATGGCAAAGTCTTCGCTGTAGGTAACTTAAGTGATGTAAGTGCCCAAATGCGCGCACTTGGTATGCAACCCAACAATCACCTTATATTAGAAGAAAATCAAACACTCCTACCAGGTTTAATTGAGCCTCATGTGCATATTGTTCCTACAGCGCTGACAATGGGTTGGATTGATTTAGGCGCGTTCACGGGTCAACATTTAAACCCAGATTACAGCCTAGATTACGTACTTAACCAAGTTAAGCTGTTTGCGCCTAAAAAGCCGGGAGATTGGATTTTAGGTACTGGCGTTGACCCTGCGCTTATGCCCTTTGAATATGAAGGGGAATGTACAGACAGCGCACCACAACTTGCTGATATCACCGTTGTTGCATTAGATAAATTAAGAGACGACAATACCCCAATATTTCTAATGTCGGCATCGTTACACACCGCTTATGTAAACACCGCAGCCCTAGAGAAAATTAAACCATTTTTTCCCGCAGACGAGCAAATCGACTTTGTTAAAAACATAACCGAGCAAGGGGCTTTACAAGAGCTCACGCAAATTTTCCCTGCTTTTAACGCCATACCTAAATCTCAAAATTTATCTGCATTAGAAAACTTACCTCGCTACATCGCTGAGATTTTTTCTACGGCCAATAAACGCGGCGTAACCATGATGTACGAAGCCGGCATGAAGCCAATGATGTGTGAAATGTTAAAGCTCTATCGAAAATTTACTCCGCATAATATGCGCGTTGGCTACGCAAAACTGTGCGAATCAGTTGCCGATGCAGAAGCATTGACTGACTTTACGCCCATCACCGAGCAAAGCTTAGCTGAAGTGTTTCAAGCCGGTGTTAAGTTAGTTTCTGATGGCTCCAACCAAGGGTTAACCGGTTATCAGTCAGAACAGTACAGTTGTAACCCCGTTAATAATTACGGTATTTTTAATTATAGCTATGATGCCACAGAACAAACCGACAATAGCAAACCAAATTATCAGAAAATGGTAAATACCATTATCAATAAAGGCTGGCCTATTTTAATTCATGCTAACGGTAATCATGCAATTGATATTGCACTTGATGTATATGAAAACGCACTTGCTGGCGAATCAGGTATTTATAAGCGTCATCGTATTGAACACTGCTCATTATTAAGTGACTACAGCGCAAAGCGCATGCAAGAAATAGGCATTTCACCTAGCTTTTTAATTGGTCATGTTGGTTACTGGGGCTACGCCTTTGAAAAAGTTATCTTCAAGAGTAAGTCGCACATGCTCGACCGCTGTAAAACCATGCTTGACCTAAATAGCCGAATTACCTTACACAGTGATTTATCAGTGAGCCCAACTGGCCCGTTACGCATGATGGAGCAAGCAGTAACCCGTATTATGGAAAAATCCCCTAAGGATCTCGTGTTAAATGAAAGTGAGTGCATTACCCGAGAACAAGCGCTTAAAGCCATTACATATGATGCAGCATGGCAGTGCCATGTTGATGAATGGGTGGGCAGTTTAGCTAAAAACAAACTGGCCGATTACGTTATTTTAGCTGAAGACCCACTCACAATTAGTGACGCAAGAAAAATACGCGACATACCGGTATTACAAACTTGGGTAGGTGGGAAGCTACGCTACCAGTACCAACTTTTTAGCTAATCGCATTACGTATTTAAAGTTAAAGGAAACACACTTCGTATAATCGCTTAGAAAAAATAATGTTAAGGATGACATTATTTTTTAATCAAACCAATGAACGGGAAAGTCATAGCTTTGCGTGAATAATCGCCTTTTGTGTTTACAAAAAATATACAAGCCTTTAAATTACATACTTAACTTTCAATTGCGCAGAATCAAATCATGACTTTTAGCAGCAAAATAAACACACTACGACCATACAATACGCAAGGGAATACGCGAGGCAACGTCAATAGCAGTTTAGAAAGTGACAGAGGCCGTATTATCAACAGTGCTGCACTACGGCGTTTACAACAAAAAACTCAGGTATTTCCGTTAGAGCGCAACGCCGCAGTACGATCACGGTTAACCCATTCATTAGAAGTACAACAAAATGGTCGGTTTATTGCCCAGTCTATTATTGCAGAGCTAAAAAAGCGTGGCTTGCACCATTATATTCAATCAAATTCACAGGAAGATTTAGAAAGCGCACTCGTCACATTATGTGAAATGGCTTGCCTTATGCACGATATTGGCAACCCTGCATTTGGTCATTTTGGCGAAGCCGCAATAAACGACTGGTTCAAACGCTATTTACTAAATCACAGTGAATACAACACATCATCACATACTGCATTGAATGCAACACAAAGCTGTGAATTAACCCTCACTGAGCAACTTTTGCTTGATGTATGTAGCTTTGAAGGCAATGCCCAAGCAATACGCATCGTACACACCCTTTCAACCCTCAATCTTACCTACAGCCAAACAGCCAGTATTCTGAAATATACCCGTGCAGCAACCACTCCAAAATCACAGGTGCCGAACAATAAATCTTACTTGCAAAAAAAAGTCGGCTTTTACTACAGTGAAAGTAAATTTGTGACGCAACTGTGGAACACTCTCAACATTGAAGCTGGTAACCGTCACCCTGCTGCCTATATAATGGAAGCCGCAGATGACATAGCTTATTGCTTAGCAGACATGGAAGATGCGGTTGAAAAAGGTATTATCACCGTATTAGAACTAAAGGGATTGTTAATCGATGAGTACACCCAAATCGTCAAAAAACAGCGCCTTAATGATAGTAGCTATATGAAAGATAAAGTTGATAGCGCCTTTAAAAAAGCCCAAATCAACCCTGCCAATTTTGAAAATGAGTTTTTTATTTTTTTAAGAGTTAAGCTATTACACCCGTTAGTCACACACGCCACACAGCGATTTGTCGACAACCTAGATGCCATTTACCACGGCCATTTTAACGAAGCTCTATTAGAAGATAACGGCTACCAACACTGTGTAACTCAAGCGCTTAAAAATGTGGCACTAAAGCACGTATTCTCTCATAAAGAAGTTGAGCAATTAGAGCTTCAAGGTTACAAAATTACCAGTGGAATACTCAATGAATATCAACGAGTATTAGATCTCTCAAGTACGCAATTCACTGACTTACTTGAAAATGGGAGGGCTTACCCAGTAGAAAAAAGACTCGTAAAACGTATATCGAAAAAATTTGTCGCGGTTTATCAGCAAAGTGTTGCTGAGCTCCCGCCAGAACATGCAACTAATTCTATATACGAGTTTTACTACCGCTGCCGACTGTTACAAGATTTCATCAGCGGCATGACGGACCAATTTGCGTACGATACCTATCGCACGCTTACTGTTTCGGAATAAATCACTAAACGAGGAAGCAATGGACTCTGAAATAAACTCAGGGAGACAAAGAGTTTAAAACGCTACATCAGTCGCTT
>NZ_JAGJEF010000123.1:0-7622 GCF_018100875.1 Pseudoalteromonas sp. MMG012 | reverse complement strand
GAACCAATCCACAAAAAATAATTTTTTAAATATACTGACGAGAATAGACTGATTTTTACATCATCATTTAATTGGTCGATACAACTCATAACCTTCCTTAGAAATATAACAGCTTTTTAGAAGGACGCTGGCCTTGTTTTCTATCGCTAAAATCAGGTCAGTGTCCCGTTTAATTCTGTCAAAATAATATAAAATAAGAACAAATACAAACGCTTATTTTGCAGGCTCATATTAGTACGGAATAGCCCCGATAAAATAGGCACTTTAACACCTTGCAAAAAGCCGTTATCCAACCACTGTTTATTTAAACATGCATTTAGGATTAATTACATGGCTAATTCACCTTTCCTCCGAATCAATGGGGTCGTAGTCGTTGATTTACATATAAGAAACCAATAGAAACGGAAATAAATAGAGGCGTTGCTTGCCCCTCAATCACATTTTATACCTGTTTCATTTCATTCAATGCCATTCAGGGGGGAAATCTTAGTCGGACTACATCAAGTACGAACTGTTTTATACATGGCGATGATGTCAACAATACAATCTAACTCCGTTTTTAAATACACACTATGAGAAGTTAATCTCAGTCAGGAGGCCAAAAGCTTAAAAATAGCTATTAACGCCATAGTCTCTGATTAAGTCTTTAACTTTAAAACCATCAGCTTTGCATTATGACCATAGCTTGGACAAATGACTGCATTAGGGATATTTATAAACCCGAACTTACTCCAGAAACCACCTGAATTTTGAACCGCGAATCAATGGGGTCGTAGTCGTTGATTTGCATATAAGAAACCGATAGAAATGGAAATAAGTGGAGGCGTTGTTTGCCCCTCAATCACATTTTATACCTGTTTCATTTCATTCAATGTCATTCAATGTCATTCAGGGGGGAAATCTAAGTCGGACGACATCAAGTACGAACTGTTTTATACATGGCGATAATGTCAACAATACAACCTAACTCCGTTTTAAATACACAATATGTGAAGTTAATCTCAGTCAGGAAGCCAAAAGCTTAAAAATAGCTATTAACGCCATAGTCTCTGATTACGTCTTTAACTCTAAAACCATGAGCTTTGCATTATGACCATAGCTTGGACAAATGACTGCATCAGGTATATTTATAAACCCAAACTTACTCCAGAAACCACCTGAATTTTGAACCGCGACCAATAGTATTTTATTGAACCCTTGTGCTTTGGCTATATCAACTAGGTTTGTCACTAACTCCTTTGCTATCCCTTTGCCTCTTGATTCTCTCGCTAAAGCTAGGTCATGTAAGTACAAGTTTGAACTAGCTGTTATAGCGCATTCTTCATGTAATTTAGGAGGTATTTCACTGGGCCACGGATGTGCTAATAAGTAGGCTAAAATATTATTACCTTCTTTATACACTGCACAAGTTGTGGGTGATAAAAGCCACTTACTTTTGAGAATATTGACATCTTCGGGCTCAATTTCTACATAAGCCTCTGCTTGGATGTTTAAAATATCAACCCAAGCGTTTTCAGTTATTAAATTAATAGACATACTTCTACCTCTGAGACATAACACTGCCATCAGCCGACAACCAGAGTCCTTTCGGGCTAGAGCGGCGCTTGCGCCAAGCCTAAAAAGCGAGACGAAAGGGAGTCAATTTGATGGCTTTGCTATGGTTTTATTATGTATTTATTACGACTGCCCAAGTATTGGCAGTAATCCAAAAACCAACAAAGTACACGCGATGAGTGACAGTAGTGACCCACTACGTACCATAATCTTAACCGTCAATTCGCTCGTCACGGTTGCAGAAAATCCAGCGCCAGCAATCGGAAGGGCTTTACTTGCACCTGTTACAGATGCAACCGTTATTCCCAGCCAGATAAGTGTGAATCCCAATGCACCCCCATACGCCACAAAGACTTCTAAAAATAAAGGCAGCACAACCAGCGACCAAATAATACCAAAGATTGCCAGCGCCATCCCGCACTGAACCGCAGTCATATGACCAGAAAGCGCCATACGAGAATTTTTTACTGTTGGTATCAACGCACCTTGTATTAAGCCGACAACGAAAAAGACGACGCCAATAAAGATGAGTTGTGCACCTATTTGTGTAAGTTCTATCATGATGTTCCTTATGGTCGCATAACGCTAAGTGCTGTGGCGCTAGGTGCTTTACAGACGTTGCCAATGTAAAGCGCGGTGCTTTGTTCATGTTGGCTTTTAAAGTTTTGTAAGGTATTCATTGTTAATCTCCATTGAAAAAACACATGGTAAACAACGAAATACTAAACTTCATTCACCTAGATTCATTTTTTAATTTACTCAATGTCTGAGGAGCCACACCGAGATAAGAAGCTATATGATAAGACTTAACTTGTTTAAAAATAAAAGGGTACTCGTTAAGTAAACGATCATATCTTTGGGCAGCAGTCTCTGACATAAGAGAAAGCACTCGTTTGTATGTTGCAGAATAATAGGTGTCATGTATCCATATTTTAGCTAAACGCTCCCATTTTTTTTCTTGTGATATAAACTTATTAAGCGCTTCCAGAGACGTTACATAAAAAACTGAATCTTCAAGAGTTTCAAAATTAAGCATTGACCCTGTTTTTTCAGAAAAGCTCACACTATCGTCCATAAAGTGGTTTAAACCATGTTTACTTTTTCCACGAAAATAGAGTTGCCAAGTGTGTTCTTTGCCATTCATGTCACTTAAATACGACCTGGCTAAACCACTTTTAATAAACCATATCTCACTAAACACGTCGCCTGCGTGATGTACAGTCGTTCCTTTTTTGACATGTTTTATGTCAAATATTCCGCAGGCATAAGCCCACTCATCATCATTGACAGGAATATAATGCTTAATCATTTTTCTAAAATATTTCATAGAATTACAGTTATTGGGATTGATTTAGCCAAATGAGTTTTTAGTATCCATGCTGGTGATAAGCATGGCAAGTGTAAGTTTTGAAAAGCCATCATAAGAAACAACCGATAAACTGAAGTAACACCACTTCCATCTTCTAAATCAATGTAAATCAATGGGGTCGTAGTCGTTGATTCATAGTCGTTGATTCAAAATGAGTCCCGATGACCAAATTATCTTGAGCAATTTGGAACAGCGAAGCTGATTGACGAAAGGCAGGAAACCTGAAGTCATATCAGCATGATAGCAGGCGACATGACGTGCTTCACTCGAGGTATTAACTCACTTAAATTCGAGTGAAAAACAGTGAACCTTTTAGGGTACACCACAGCTAAATGTATTAATAAATATACTCATAAATCGTAGACGAAATATCGGAGCTATATGATTACACCCTGTATTTTTATTAATACATTGGTATTAATACAAATGTATTGAATCAATTGATTTTACTAGTCCTTTCTATAAAGTAGTCAGCGCTGGTGCAGCTAGGCACCAGAAATTTAATTAATGTATGCTTAAAGGAGTTATGTTGTGAATTACATTAAAACAATGGTTCGTTCTGTATTATCTATCTCTGTTTTAACCGCATGTTTAAGTCAAGCGAGTGAATTGTCTTATACCTTCGAAGATATTGGGTCATTAGGTGGGCCACAAACCGCTGCATTTGACATCAATAACGCAGGACAGATTGTAGGTTGGTCAACGCGAAGCAAACAAAAAGCGTGTATCAAAATATCAGGCGACCCGATGACATGTCGTTTTGCATTTGTTTATCAAGCTGGCATGATGACTGATTTAGGATCATCTCACCCAGATTCCATCGAAAGTACGGCTGTTGCCATTAATAAGCACGGTGACATCGTTGGCAATGAGCACTTTATCGGTAAAATTAATGGTATGCGTCATTCAGGCTATCACGCTTTTTTCGTTGAGCAAGGCCAAGTTGTCCCGTTGCCATTTAATTCAACCAAACACTCACCGTCTAGCCAAGCGTTTGATATCAATGATCATGGCTATATTGTGGGTTGGATTGAGAACAATGATGATAAAGATGTTATGGTTGAGTGGCAAAATACACACAGTGACGCGCAAATAAAGCACGAGCATAAAGCGTTTTTTCGCAGAGCCTCTGCCACCAATAATTTAGGTGATGTGGTTGGTATGGAATATGAACGTTATTCTTACAAACCAAATCGCGCCTTTATTCAAACAAGTAAAGGTGTGTCGTTATTATTAAAATCGGATTCTATTTGGACTGAAGCCAATGAGATTAACGATTATGGTATGATCGCAGGCGCTCAAGCCCCCAAAGCATTTAGACCTTCTCAAGCAACAATTTGGTATCCGTCGGTCACCGGTGGTCTTACAGCCCATGTGGTTGGTGGTATCGGCGATAGTGAACGAGAACGCTCTGCATTTAAAGATATAAACAAACGAGGAACAGCCGTTGGCATGTCATCAAACCCTGACCGAGGTTCATTGGCCATCGTGTATTATAAAGGCGAGCTCATCGATTTAAATACAGTCACAGATGTACCAGGAACATTACTTGAAGCCACGGCAATCAATGATCATGGTGACATTGTGGGCTTATACCGTGATGTAAATAATCACACGCGTGGCTTTGTCCTTAAGCAACGATGATCACTTCATTTAGTTAGGCCATAAATATGGGCTAACTGACGAATTTACTATACACCTTCATATGTTAAAATTATGGAGGTGTTATAAAAGATACACCGTCAATCCTGTATAATTTTGCAACTGCGAAATAAGGTATGATCTAAACTCCTTGCTTAGCCAGATGATTAATAATTAACCTCATGTTTGGATAAGGGTTTTGGAATAGGCAATATTTTGTAAACAAACTTACGTACAATCCAATGATGATATTTTATTCAATATCAAGGCGCTTTTATGCAGTAATAGCGGGCTATTACAAATGAAAGCAACGCCGAGAGTGAGAAAAATAGCTTTATTGGGCAAATTCGCTCATCCAGAGCTGAGTTAATTAGTAACACTCAGCGCGCGTTACCTTTTTTAACGCCTCTAAATCTACCCCGATGTTTTGTAAAACCCTGATTGCCGTTCCATACTGCATAGATAATACCACTTCAATCACATGTATACTCTTAAGCGGTGTCTTCCTCATTTTGTTATTCTCGTAGAGCTTTTTCATGACCATTTGGCCTGAAGGCTTAGTATCATATAATGCAATGCTAGGGTTAGTCTCTTTGGGCATATCACTTGCAAGGTTTATCACTTCGCTCCCAACCCCCATACTCGCTAACACACTATTATGTTGCGCTTTCAATGCTTCTTTTACATCAATATGATTAACGCCTAGTTTTGCCAATACTTTTTGCGCCGAGCCATCTTGTAAATCTAAGCTCGCCAACAAAAAGTGTTCTGCCCCCGGTCTGTTTTCTCCATATTGTTGCGCATATTGCTCAGCGCCTAGACATAATTGACTGATCGTTTTCATATCTTGAATTTTCATTTTTATATTTCTAAAAAAAGAACTGATCATGCTACGTCTCCTTTTTATTGATAAATGCGGCATGGCGTTTGTGTGCCGCTTGCCGTGTTATATCCAGTGCTTGTGCTATTTGCGCCCATGTCCAGCCCTGCGCTACCGCCTCTTCTACAGCTCGTCGTTCGAGCTGATCGGCAAGTAACCGCAAAGACGTTACGGCAGCCAGTGCCTCTTCAGGGGTGTTTGGGTTAGGAAGTGATTTTATATCTGTCATGTGTCAAATTTAATTGACAACATGTGTTTTGTCAAATTTAGTTGACAGAAATCACTGAAGATATACTGATTGTGATGACACTGAGCAGCGACGTATTTGAAGCCAAAGCATTACTTATATTGATCAATTTAATGAATGTAGCTTTTATGGCCAGTAACTGTATTGATAGTCGCGCTACTCAAATTAAAGCAGTAAGTAGCAACGATTTTTAATAATGACATTAAGGGAATTTACGTACTAACTCCCATCTGCTATCACTCTGATCTCCCTTTGCCTACTCATTGAATTGTGTGTGCAAGAGCCGCGCGATGGCATTCGATTGAACGTCGCTACAGGTTCATTACCAATGGCTATTTCAACTTCAAAGTGAAATGGCTGGGTATTTTCTGGCGCGTAATTTTCTTTTGAGAAAAAATAGCAAGGATCGCCACCGGCTCCCCAACGCACTCCTTTTTTTATTAAATAGGACGCGCCAGGTATATCTGTCCATTGACGTCCAGGCTGCAAATATTGGTATCTCTGCCTAACCTCTATCGTTCTGCCCATCATCAGTGGTCGTCTCACTATGTAATCGGGATTAAAGGTTGAATGATCATCCCGGATCACTGTCCCCTGAGAGCCATTTGGTGGCTGTACAAAGCTTTGCTGGACACGACTTAATAATTGGTTAAAGGATGGATCATACGCTCTTGCTGTTGGATACCATATATGTTCACGCGTTAGGCAATGATTGAAGGTATTATCATCCCCATTGGTACTTTCAAAACTAAATTGATGTTTAAACATATATCGGGCGTTATCAATACGAGTCATACCATGAGTCTGATGACGAAATTGCCACCATTGTAATTCAAAACCAGAAAATCGCATTGTGTAGTTTGTCGGTCGAGCATAACTATCGATATTTAATAACGTCCCTATATACATTAAAGCTAGCCGATATCTTTGTAATTTATCCACAGGTAAAATGTGAATTTGCGCTTCAATATTCATTGCGGTGCGGTTATTGATATTGCGTATATCAGGGCTATTTTGCGCATTACCCCCTAGCAGTATGACGATGTTGTTCAGTGAAGAGACTGATTGTCGAAAGCCTCCATGCGCTCCCTCAACCAATGTCATAAAGTTTCTCATTGAAATATTTGGCATGATTAACTGTCCATAATTCAGTAGCCCACAAATATGAAATGGCTCACATTTGTTACAATAATTTAACTTACAAACTAAATGAGAATAAAATATGAAGCGACTGAAATTGTTTTAAAAAAACTTAAAAAGCGTGAAATACCAACACAATTCAATAAGAAAAGTAAAAATATTTTTGAATCAGAATAAAGTTTATGTACTTTGTCCATTTTTCATTAACATAGCTACCTTTTCAATGCCATGCGCTGGAGTCCACGTTTTAAACACTCTAAAACCCTGTTTACGATATAAATTAATGGCTGGCGTATTCACTGCAGCCGTTTCTACAATGGCTTCAGGTCGCTGATATGTACTAATAATAAAATTCAGTAACTTATGAGCAATGCCTTTGCGGAAAAATTGGGGGGAAACCGTTAAACTCTCAATGCTTAATAATGTGTCGGTTACCGAAATTTCAATCACGGCGGCAAGCACATTGGTTTCAAAATAACCATAAAATAACGTCGTTGCCGATTCTATGTTTTGTACACTACGAGACAGTGGCGGGAAATGTATCGTGCCAATCAGCGCCGCTTCAATTTTATAAGAATCTTGAAAAACACCGTATATTTGGCTCGCGACTGAGTGTTGTGAATTATTAAGCTGTTCTATCATTAAATTTTAACCTGAACTGTAAATCTAAGTTTTCTCATTTGATACTAGCTATGGTTTTTAATAAGAATATATACCCGATTATTAGGGGTTGTTGATCTTTCAGGTTCGTTTTTACAGCAGCTTGATTGAATTTTATACAAGGCAGAGGC
>NZ_JAGJEF010000122.1:0-7972 GCF_018100875.1 Pseudoalteromonas sp. MMG012 | reverse complement strand
GCTGCATATGTTTTAATATGGACCCTGAAACGAAGGTTTAGTTCAGGACGACGAAAGTGGGGCAAGGGCGACGAAGGTGGGGCAAAGGCGAAGGTTTAGTTTAAGATGAAGGATAGGGGCACAGAGCGTTTTTTATGGCTTAGTGTTGAAGTAACAGTAGCAACTAAAAATATCGTTGTAAGTTGGGCTTACTATGCTGACTCAGGCGCTTTAGATATCGCTTTCTCAGGTTTATCTTTGTCATTTTGAATTTGGGCTGCGTGTTGCTGTGAATACATAAAAAACCATATGTGCCTTCTTCGCTGTGTCATTTTTTTCATAGTGCAAACCCTTTGCATGACTTATTTCACTTTCCCCGAAGGGGGTTCTATTTGGTACTGCACAGTGTACCGTGCGCCTATTTAATAGCACATATGCAATAAGGTGTCACAGTTTTGCTTATGAAATATTTTCTGGTGTTATGCCTATTTATTGACTAGGTTTCCGGTTTGTTTAGAAGTGCGTTAGCGGGCAATGCGACTTCGACCAATGTACCTTGGTTTAGTTCACTGAAGCATTTTATGGTGCCGTTGAAGTGTTGATGAATAATGTTGTACGCAATGCTTAAACCTAATCCAACTGCGCCATCTTGTATGGACGTGGTATAAAAAGGGTCGAAAATTTTGTCAATGAGCTCAGGGGCGATGCCTTGCCCATTATCTTGACAGCGAATAATGAGACGTTGCTCAATAAGATGGTAACTCAAGCGAACTTCTTTAGAGGCTTGTTCGGTAAATGCATGCTGTAACGCGTTATGTATTAATATTAGTAACACTTGGTTAAGCGAATTTGAACTGGCGAAAATATGGAGGGAGTCTTGAGAGTCTAAGTACAAACTGATGTTTTTGGTTTGGGCTTGTGTTGCGGCTACTGCGATAACTTGTTTGCATAGTGTATGTAAGTCAATTTTACCAATTTGTGTATCACTGCTATTGGCTGCAACCTGTTTAAATTGTTGAATTAATTCGGCGGTTCTGTGCAGGTTTGGGGTCATTAAGTCATGGGCTTGTTGGTAGCGCTCAATAAATACTTCTAAAGTTTGGCGTTTAAGTTGGTTACTGGTGAAATCGAGCTCTAGTTTTTTGAAGTCTTCATCTAATGTTGAAAGCGCTGTCATGGCAATGCCTAAAGGGGTATTTACTTGATGAGCAACTCCCGCGACCAGATGTCCAAGACTGGCCATTTTCTCTTGCATAACCAGCTTTTCTTGGGTGGTTTTTAACTGCTCTACACTGAATTTTAGTTGATCATGCACCTCAATTAAATTTTGATGTGACTTGGCATTAGCAAGTGCAATCGCGGCATATGATGCGAGTGTTTCGAGTATGGTAATATCATTTTTAGAGTAGCTGTTTTCTCTAAAACTTTGCATACCAATTACACCAATGACTTGTTTTTGAATGCTCATTGGGACATAAATCATAGAGACCGCTTGTGCGCCGGTTTTGCCATTGCTGAGCGTGTGAATAGCTGAGTCTGGGTTTGGGTGATACAACTCAAATTGCTGGTCATAATTATTGATTAAAATACTTTGGTTATTAATGGCGCAATGTACCGCAAGCTGGCCAAGGTTATTCAAAGAGCGCTTGTATGTTTCAAACCGTATACCTTGCTCTGTTGCAAACTCAAAGACCAAATGTTCTCTGTCTTGATCAATTAAGCCAATACCAAAGGTGTCAGCACACGCTATTCCGGCCATGTGCTCATAAATATCATGAAATACTTCATCTAACGTTAAATGACTGGTGAATTGTCGGCCTATTTTGTTAATTGCAGCGAGCTCTTGGGTACGCTGACCAACTAATACTTCCAAATATTTTGCCCGAGCTTTAACAATATCAATGCGCCATTTAAACAACCCACTGATAATTAAGGTAACACTCATGGCAATCAGTAACTTAAACCACTGGGTTTGCCAAAATGCCGGCATAACATTGATAGGCAGCTTTAGGGGTTTAACTTGTCCAGCAACGTTATTGTATTGTGCACGTACTTCTAATTGGTAATGTCCAGGGGTTAAATTTGTGTAACTGATCCATCGACTATTTTCATCTAAAGGCAGCCAGTGCTCGTCTAAACCAATAAGCCGATATTCGTAGGTAATGTGTTTCGCGTACACTAAATCAATAGCAGCAATTTGGGCACTGAATGTGCGCCCATTAGGGTCTAACGTCGGCACTGTATTGGTGGGTACGGCATAAGTCTTTCCTCCTTGTCGCCATTTACGTATCACAATCTCGCTGTTATGGGTTGGGGCATTGTAGCCGTCAGGTTCAACGATGAGCACGCCTCGGGTACCGCCAAACAACATTGCACTGCTGGTTTTTTGCGCATAAGATCCGAGCCAAGTTGTACCAATACTGGCCCCTTCGTCTGCGCCATATTGATGTAACTGACTTTTATCAAACTCTAAAATTGTGGCGCCGCTCCATAAGCGACCATTACTGTCTATTAATGCATTGCCACCAGGCTTATAAGAGCCTAGCCCCATCGCGTTTTGTTTATCAAAAAATTGGGGCGTATCTGCATCGGCATTGGGAATTTCATCAAACCCGGTTGATGTGACCACGTATAACCCATCTGCTTTATTGGTGATCAACCCCAGTACGTAATTGTTACTAATATCACTGTTATGGGCGCTATATTGTTCAAATAACGTGGCATTAGGTCTTAATCTAAATAATCCCAAATGGCACGCAACCCAGAGGTTTCCAAACTTATCTTCGTATAGGTTGGTAATACTATCGAGTAAAGGCTGGTTATCAGGTTTATTAATAAAATCGCAGCGGGAGAATGCATCATTTATGATACATGCACCTCTGTTCGTGCCAACCGCAATTCGACCATCGCTCAACCCCAATAATCGAAAAATGGAGACAGACTGTAACCCTGCTATTTTTTGTGCAACGGCCTTTTGGTTGGGAATATCAAGTCGCATAATACCCTGTGCATGCGTGCCAGCCCACACTGTGCCTGAGTTGTCTTGCGTTAAAGCGATAACGCTGGTGAGTTGTTCGCCGCTCACAGTTTTAGAAATATGGGCAATTTTACCTTTATAAGGGTTAAATATGTCGACCCCCCATTTTTACTGCCAAACACCCAATGGCCGTTATTGAGTATGGTTACGGCGCGGATATTTCCATAGCGGTTTTTCATCCATGCAACAGAGCAAATACGCACTGGTTTTCTTTTCATAGTTGTTACCCTGTTCGGGATGATCAAAGTATACGCTATCAGTATTAAATGCCAATTATTGCAGCATTAAAAACGATATGAGACAAATGAGGGAGAATTATGAATACCCACTTCTATTTCGTTTTTTAATGATGATGGGTGGTATTGCGTGTGTACATTATACCCATTTTTCGAATTACCTTATTAAAAGTAGGTACAACCGAGCACATATCAATAACGACTAAAGTGTAAGCCCCCACCATGTTATAACAATATCTAATAGTGTATAAGTATGGCATTTACAGCGTGACCTGCGCAGGTTTATATGCATTAAATCTATGGAAAATCAGTGTGGCGTGCAACAAGTAACAATAATAAGCACAGTGCAGGTGACAAAAAACACCAACACTGTGCTTATATTTAGAAGGTTTGGTTGCATTCATATGTCTCAATTATAAATTGAGCGTGTGGTCAATGTTTACATGAGCAATAAAAGCAGGGTCATGACTGACGAGTAATATGGCTCCTTGATAGTGTCTGAGTGCGCTGGCGAGTTGGTGTTTTGCGTCAGCATCTAAGTGATTATCCGGCTCGTCGAGTAATAATATAGGTTGATTGGGTTGATGACTCACAATGAGCATAGCTAATTTCATTTTTTGCCCTCCACTTATATGCATTGTAATGCTGTAAACATGGTCTTTTTTGAAGCCAATGCCTGCCAGTAAGGTACGCGCTTCACTTATACTAAGAGTTGGACAAAGCGAAGTTAAATTGTCTAATACGCTGTGATTGAGCTTGAGTAACTGATAGTTTTGATCTAAACAAAAGGTCGTTGAGTTGAGCTGCAGTGTGCCCGACGTAGCTGGTATTTTTTGTTGTAACACATTCAATAAGGTTGATTTTCCTGCGCCATTGTTGGCACTAATATGCCATTTCTCACCCTCACGTACGACAAGATCAACGGTGGATTGTGTGCCATACGGGAGTTGTAGTTGTAGCGCTCTTATTAAGGTTTTTCTTTTGCGGGTTACGTGCGATTTTAATGCAAAATGGGTAAGTACAGTGTTGGTCTGTTTAGCAAGGAGTAGATTGGCTTTGTGTGTTAGTTTAGCATGTTGTTGCATGGCCGTGATTTTTTGGCGCTTTGTATTGGCTGAGGCGTGGTCTTTTTTGGCATCCAATAATACTTTTGCTTGGCTACCTTGCTTACGTAAGGCATTACCTTGTGCTGCGCGTTGTTGGGCTTTTTCATGATTTGTTTGTGTAGCCAATTGTAACTTACGTTGTTCGCGTTTTATGTGATTAATTTGCTGATTTAAAGCCTGCTCAAGGTGTCCTTTGTGCTCTAAAAAATCGTGATAATTGCCTGAAAATGCCGTTAAACCATGGGGAGTAAGTTCATAAATTTCCGTCATTTCCTGCAGGAGTAGTGGGTCATGACTAACAATTAATATTGCGCCATTGAATGATAGCAATTGCTCAATCAGCCACCGTTTCCCCTGGAGATCTAAATGGTTGGAAGGTTCATCGAGGATGAGGGCCTGATGGTTGGCGTTAAACAACTGCCATAATTTTAATCGTGCAAGTTGACCACCACTTAGGCTACGGCAGTGTTGCCAGTAATCAGTACTAATATTAAGCGCATTAAGTTGTGTTTTGAGCTGCTCAGCCAATAACCAGTTATCACCAACAGTGGCAAAGTCTTTAGGGTCGCAACTCCCCATGGAGATAGCATCTAAGGCATGTAAACTCGCTGAAAGCCCTAAAAATTCGGCAATGGTCACTGTTGACGTGGGCGATTTTTCTTCGTGATGCTGGGTAAAATAGCCAATATTTGTATGACAAACCACGTCACCTTGAGTTGGGGGGATCTCACCTCGAATTACTTTAATTAATAAGGATTTACCTATGCCATTACGACCAACAAGGGCTGCACGCGATGCCGTTAAGTTCCAAGATAAATTGTGAAAAAGGGCGTCTCCATCTGAGAGCTGCAAACTGAGATTATGAATTTTAAAAATGGGCACAATGAGCCTCCTGATAAAAACAGGCGCAGTGAGGTAGTCAATATGCGAGATGTTGCGACACTGTCGCGAACTTATTTAATAGGTATAGAGCTACGCCCACTAACCCTGTAGATCCAAAAAAAGAATGAGAATTCGGATAACAGGACTTAGTTGTTCATGACGGCGTACACTCCACAATAGAAAGAGGCACCCAGTGTAATGGATTTATCAATAAAAATTCAAGCGCTTACTGATGTTTAATAGCTGGCTCTATAGGCTTTTGGTCAGCTCAGCAAAGAGTCAAGAGCGTTTTTTGTAATAGAGCATCAAAATTACGAGCGTTCAGTTATTATCGTAAAAGGTGACGTTTTCGTTATTCATGATAGTGACAAGCAATTGCATTGGTGAGGCCGTTGGCTGTGGTAGCCAGTGTACTCTGGCTACGCTTAGCGCTAAGGTTACATTAAGCTAGCAACCCGAGGTGTAATCCCAACATTTCCATGCACCAGTACATAACCGTGTATCGTCGCATTGTCGCATTGTATCGCAAAACGCTGAATTTGGGCCACCTCCAGCTATTTTTGGTGTTTGCGCATGACCTAAGCCTTTACCTTCTTGGTATAAACATTTTAAGTGAGTCTTAGTCAGTTTTAGTTTCATAAGTATTTCCTTCTATTCTGATGTTAAATTACTACCCAACATAAATTGCATACAATATATTGTCAATGTATTTTCAATTCATTTACAGTGCACCGCTGTCGGCTTGCGTCATATTATTATGCGTTTCATTGCTGTGATGTTAAGAAGCTTGGCCAAGCTATTACGCGTTATGGAAAAGTGGCGCTCGATGATTGACTGTTAAGGTTTTTAACTAACCTCAGGTTTGGGTAAGGGTTTTGGAATAGAAAATTTTTGCAAACAAACTTACGTATAATCCAATGATGATATTTAGTGCAATATCAAGGCGCTTTTATGCAGTAATAGCGGGCTATTACAAATGAAAGCAACGCCGAGAGTGAGAAAAATAGCTTTATTGGGCAAATTCGCTTATCCAGAGCTGAGGTTAACTAACGAGTTGCATGTTTACACAACACAGTGGATAAACAATAAGCGTTGGGATTACATCGCTTCGCAATTTATTTATGACACTGAATACACGCTAGTGGTGATAGGTACAAATAGGGAGGTATCGTAGATATAACAAAATGTGATTTCTCGTGTTAAGTTATTAATACGTGAACGGCAAAGGTATTACACTGTGTGGCAACAGCAGCTTGCATTACTCTATAAATCTCAATATCGTAAAATTATTGCGGTGCTCGTCAAGCTCTTTGGTATTCATAATATTCAGCTTGCTGAAGATGTAGCTCAAGATGCTTTTAATAAGGCATTATTGAAATGGCCAAATGAAATGCCTGATAACCCCTGTGCTTGGTTGCTCACTGTAGCTAAGAATCAAGCCTATGATGTACTACGAAAACAACAAACCCACGACCAATATAGCATGCAAACCATAGCTTGGCAGGCCAGTAACACTCCCCTAGCACGTTCATTGGACGATGCCTTTGCTGAATCACAAATTCAAGATGATCAACTCCGTCTCATTTTTTGTGTATGTCAGTGTGATATCAATATTGAGAATCGCATTGGGTTTGCTCTAAATGTGTTATGTGGACTATCAAGCGCAGCGATCGCAAGAGCATTGTTACTTAAAGAAGAAACAGTAAAAAAAAGACTTTACCGCACAAAAAAGCGCTTAGCACAAAGTCAGTTTGAACTGCCAGAAAACCATAAACTTAATGCGTCATTAGAGGCCGTTCACACCATTTTATATCTATTGTTTAATGAAGGGTATTTAAGCTCGAGTGAACGAGAGCCATTTAATGAAATGCTCTGTGCTGATGCCATTGGCATGACTAAACTATTGTTACTTAATGATGATACCTTTAATGGCGAGACCTTAGCGTTATTGGCATTGATGCAGTTTCACTTTGCACGTTTTAACGCTAGAAAAGATAGCCAAGGAAAAGTTGTCTCACTTGATTTACAGCAACGTTCGTTGTGGTGCAAAAGTCTTATCTGTGAAGGGCAAGAGTTATTAGTTTTGTCTTTAGCATATCAACCAAAAATGCTTGGGCGGTTTTTAATTGAAGCACAAATAGCGCAATTACATTGTATGACAGCTGATTTTAAACACACCCCATGGAGTATGATTATTCGTTTGTATTCTATGCTGTATCAAGTAACGGGATCTGCACATGCATTACTGAATAAAGCGATAGCACTTGGTTATGCAGGGCAATGTGGTGAAGCGATTGGGTCATTGGAAAACCTGACTAACAACAGTGAGTTTCAACAAAGCCATGCGCTTGATGCTACTTTAGCACACCTATATGCGCTAAAAGACGATAGAAATATGGCGTTAATTCATGCTGAGTTGGCAAAAAAAAGAGGTGGGACTATATTGGAGCATCAAATTATCCGGCAACAGTTGCAACGCTTTTTGGATGATTTACATTGATTTAAATATATATGTGCAGTTTAATTAAATTTCATTAGTAAATTAGCAATAAATTGGTTGTGGTTTTTGTTTTTTAGAATTTAATGTGTTTTTTATTTTATTTACAGAATGTGAATTGTGATGTTCTTGTTTTTTTATTTGTACCACTAAAGTCTAGCTATTAAGTATTAATATATTTATATACTTTGTAATTGAGTCAGGAAGGCTCAAATTGATATTATTAAATTATAAG
>NZ_JAGJEF010000121.1:0-8069 GCF_018100875.1 Pseudoalteromonas sp. MMG012 | reverse complement strand
CAGTTCAGGTTCCGCAGCAGCCTCGTCTAATAGACCATCAATATCATCTAGCCCTAAATCGTCCTCCAATTGACTATCTAAGGTAGTTGAGCTCTCAAGTAATGAATCTATGTCATCATCACCAACATCTACATCATCAGTTGGTGACGCTTCGTCTAAAATAGAATCAATATCAACATCTTCTTGTTGATCGGTAGCTAGCTCCTCACTCAATGCGGCAAGTGCATCATCACTAATATCTAATTCATCATCATTACTTTCATCTGCATTAGATACTTCATCAAACAAATCATCTATGTCGCCAGAACTTAATATATCGTCCTCAGATTGCTCAATATCTAACGCGACTTCGTCTCCTAATGCATCTGGCTCATCAAAGTTTTGCTGCAAGAAATCATCTAAATCATCCCCACTATTTAATTCATCAGCTTCGTCATCAAATACAATATCATCGCTCAATAATCCGTCTAATTCATCAGCATCTAAGGTATCATTACTTTCTTCAAAGGAGTCGTCCTCTAAAGAATCAAACATAATGTCATCATCTTCCGGCAGCATACCATCGTCCAACTGAACACTTTCCTCTGGCGTTTCTGGTGCGACAACAGGTGGAATATCTAAGTCAAGTGGATCGTTTGACGTTTGAGGAAGAAATTCGTCCTCACTACTGTCATTAGAGGTAGGTGATTGGTTGCGCTTCTTCAGAAAAAATATGATTCCACCAATCGCCAACAACGCTGGTAATATTGACATTAGTAGCAACATGATGGGATTAGAGAGAATATCTTCCCCACTAAATCCCGTATTACTTTGTTTTTGTTCTGCTTGTTGAGCTAACAATTCATTCTGTAAATCAATGACTGATTTTAGCTGTTGCTGTATCTGGCTATCTTGTCCAAGTTGATCTCTAACTGTTTTTAACTCATCAGATATATCGCCAAGTTTCTTTTTTAGTTTGTTATTTTCTTCTAGAATGTCTTGGACACTGCTCACTGAGTTTTTAAATTGATTTTGCAATTCAAGTAACTTGGAGTCTTGCTCCATTTGCAATGATTTAAGTCTATTTGTTAATTCTACTTTAGCTTTTTCAACATCAACCTGGCGAGCTTGAGTAACTTTTCTATTTGCCTCTTCAATAGAAGTATTATCAAGCATGCCATTTTTTTTCATTTCCCATAAGGCATCATCTTGATCCGATTTTTGTTTCGCAAACGTTGGGTTTTCTTTGCGCATTTCTCCCAAAGTTGGAATACGTAAATATGCGCCATCACGCATATGGTTGAGGTTTTTATCTAAAAATGCGTCAGGGTTTTTTGTATAAAACGCACTCATTACTTGATAAATAGTTACAGACTCGTCGGAGCGCACCTTTTTAGCAATTCGCCATAAAGTGTCTGAAGGTTTGATAGGCCCTATCGTTCTACCTTGCATGCCATAATCAGCGTCTTTGGGGCCCTTGATTTGAGCAACCTCTTGCGTAAAGACGGGCATGGTGATCAGTGCCAAGGCAAAGATACAAAAAAAGACGAAACCGCGCATGTTGATCCTTTCTGTACAATGTTCAGCATCTCGCCAAACATTTAATAATGCTAACAGGTAGCTTTTGCAAGCTCTATTCCAATTGCAAACTATAAACCAGTTGTCTACGAATATCCATTGCAACGTATTGAAATTTAACATGCTTATAATAGTTTATGATGAGGAGTAAAACTTCTTAGTTTTCAGGGGGGCAATTCTTTGACGTGATATTTAACAAAAGGGGTAAAGAGCTGCCTCTTAGCAGCCCTTTACAATCAACTGTTTGAACTAAAGGTAGTTTTCAACCAGTTCTTCAGCAATTTGTACACTATTCGTTGCTGCACCTTTACGAGTATTATCGGATACCACCCACAAATTTAGACCATGAGGGTGAGAAATATCTTGGCGTAAGCGGCCAACATACACGGTATCATTACCACTGGCGTCCCCAACTGGGGTAGGATAATCTTGCTCATCTTCAACAAACTCGACGCCTGGTGCATCATTCAGTAATTGTTTAATATGTTCAATATCATGAGGCATACGTGTTTCTAAATGAATTGCTTCTGCATGACCAAAAAAAACTGGAACCCTAACTGCTGTTGGGTTTACTAGCACACTGCTATCACCTAGTATTTTCTGCGTTTCCCAAACCATCTTCATTTCTTCTTTGGTATAACCATTTTCTTGAAAACTATCAATTTGTGGAATAACGTTAAACGCAATTTGTTTACTAAACACACTATTCTCTAGTGGCCGCGCATTCATTAAATTTGCTGTTTGCTTTGCTAATTCATCAACAGCTTCTTTACCTGCACCTGACACTGCTTGATATGTAGATACATTTATACGCTCTATGCCATAAGCATCATAGATTGGCTTTAGCGCAACCATCATTTGAATTGTTGAACAATTTGGGTTTGCAATAATATTACGATTACGAAAATCAGCTAGGCTTTCCTTGTTAACTTCTGGCACCACAAGAGGCACATCAAAGTCATATCTAAAATGTGAAGTGTTATCAATAACAACACAGCCGGCTTCAGCTGCAATAGGAGCATACTTTTCGGAAACACTTCCACCTGCTGAAAATAAGCCGATATGCGCGTCAGAAAAATCAAAGTTCTCGACATCTAACACTTCAATTTTCTCACCACGGAAGTCAATATCTTCCCCTGCACTGCGACTGCTTGCAAGTGCAAATAGCTGATCAACAGGGAACTTTCTATCTTGTAAAGTCTCAATAATTTGACGACCAACTAACCCAGTTGCGCCCAATACTGCCACGTTAAATTTTTGCGACATGCTATTCCTCATTCTTTTCAATTACATTAAAACCTAGCTGCGCTAACATCGCACCATGTCCACTACGGTTTTCAATACTTAGTGTACTAAATTCTCTACGAGGCGGATAATTCTTGCGTAAACTATCAAACCCTTGCGTTGTTAAATTACCTCTAAGTAATCCATCATCACGGCGAATATCATAAACTAAGTGAACAATACGACCTAAATCATGCTCACTCAGCGTTTCTTCAATATGACACTTGGTAAGAGCCGGTATAGGTAAAAAGTCAGCTAGCTCCTTCGTTGCAGCGACATCAAGTAACTGACATACACCTTGATAAAGCATTTGGGTTCCGCGTGCTTTCCCTTCTTGCGTGTGTCCCGCAATATGTACACTGGAAAACCGAACATATGGCAGGAGATCGGTCAGTATATTAGGCTCATTTTCCCATACATCTAACACCAGCTCTAACTGCTTACCTGAGCGCAACGCGACCAACAAAGCCTTATTGTCAATGACATCACCTCTGCTAGCATTAATAATCAACATGCCCGCTTTTAATTTAGCTATGCGTTCGGCATTTAGTAAATGCTGTGTCTTATGTTTACCATCTTTGATTAATGGTACATGAAAAGTAACAAAGTCCGCTTGCTCTAAGGCCACGTCAAGTTCAATATGTTCATCTAAAGTGCCTTCAGCGTAACGTATGGGGTCGCACAGTAACAGTGTAACTCCCATGCTGTGTAATTTGTCACGCAAACATTGACCAATATTACCTACACCAATTATCGCGAGGCTTTTTCCTGCCAAACCTGTATTTGTCTCTTGGCTATATGCATAAAGAGCACTAATAACATATTCTGCAACCGCTATCGCGTTACAACCTGGCGCACTGCTAAAAGCTATGTTTTTCTGCAATAGTAAAGCTGTATCAATATGGTCAATTCCGATTGTTGCTGTGCCAACAAATTTCAAATTGTCAGCTTTACTTAATAGCTGCGCATCAACCTGAGTAACAGATCGGGTAAGTAAAACATCTATATCACTCAGCGCATCAGGCGATAAATTCCTACCATCAAAACGCTTAACATCGCCTAAATCAGAGAAGTATTCTTCGACTAACGGCATATTTTGATCAGCTAAGATCTTCATTTACTATTCCAACGTACACACATAGGCCGTATTGTATACCTAAGCCCTAAGTAAATGCGAGCTTCAAACGGGCCGCTTGTTATAACTTACCGCCCTTTTAATTTATGTATACCAGCTCCAATTCCCGCAAACATGACAATGATAAGCATCAAAACCATAAGAGTTGCTTGCTTTTGTTCGGGTAACAAAATCAGTGGGCTCATTAATATTGCCATCACACTACTGAAAGCAATAAAGAGTGCAGTATACAAACAACGGTGATAACCAAAGTAAGCACTTACAAGGCAAAAAAATAAGCTGATAAAAACTGCAGGAGTATAAATATTAAAAGACATCCATGTTGCCGTTAAAGATATAATTATAGAAATGGTCGAGCTCATCATTTTAGGTTCCTTCCTGTTTTATGACTACATTAAACATAGATCGTCCACTTGCGAATGCAACTTTAAAATTACAAAAAAAACACTTTTTTGCTTAGATTTCTTTGTACTATTTAACCTCAGCTCTGGATAAGCGACTTTGCCCAATAAAGCTATTTTTCTCACTCTCGGCGTTGCTTTCATTTGTAATAGCCCGCTATTACTGCATAAAAGCGCCTTGATATTGAACAAAATATCATCATTGGATTGTACGTAAGTTTGTTTACAAAATATTTCCTATTCCAAAACCCTTATCCAAACCTGAGGTTATTTAGCTAAAACAGTATGCATAGCAACTCCTATTTTTATTCGCTTATATATTGATAAGTATGCTTTCTTATCAATCATCCATACAATAAATTTACATATGCCAGAATTGGCGCTGTTTTTTCTCTTGAAAAGACCCCTTTTAAGCGCTAGTCTTACTGGGTGGTCGGACCTCTAATAAGGAAGAACAAAATGACACTCATTTTTACCCTAGCCTTGCTCGCGCTTCTTGGCGCAGCGAGCTATCATCGAGCCAGCTGGAACACTTGCGTAGGGATAGCTGCAATAACATTGTTAATTGGTACATTCGCAAGTGCATTCGGTGCACTTACCTGGTTAGTCTTTCTAGCCATCACTGTACCATTATCACTCACTAACATTCGTCAGCAATATATTATTGCTCCGTTATTCAAGGCATTCAAAAAAGTTACACCTACCATGTCTGACACGGAAAAATCAGCCATCGATGCTGGAACCACGTGGTGGGAAGCTGATCTTTTTTGCGGAAATCCTAATTGGGAAAAATTACATCAATACCCAAAACCTCGGTTAACCGTCGAAGAGCAAGCGTTTCTTGATGGCCCTGTTGAAGAAGTTTGTGCAATGCTTGATGATTGGAAAGCAACCCACGAGCTAACTGACTTACCACAAGATGTCTGGCAATATTTAAAAGACAACAAATTCTTTGCCATGATCATCAAAAAGCAATATGGTGGCCTTGAATTTTCAGCTTTTGCACAATCATGTGTGCTGCAAAAACTCACGAGTAAATCAACATTACTTTCATCTATTGTAGGTGTACCTAACTCACTTGGTCCGGGTGAATTATTACAACATTACGGCACTAAAGAGCAAAAAGACCACTACCTACCCCGTCTTGCTAAGGGACAAGAGATCCCATGTTTTGCATTGACGTCACCAGAAGCTGGTTCCGATGCCTCGGCAATTCCTGATTATGGTATTGTGTGTAAAGGTGAATGGGAAGGTAAAGAAACATTAGGTATTCGATTAACATGGAACAAACGTTATATTACGCTTGCTCCAGTCGCAACTGTGTTAGGGTTAGCATTCAAACTGCGTGACCCCGACGGCTTGATAGGCGAAGAAAAAGAACCAGGTATTACCTGTGCTTTGATACCAACAACAACGCCAGGTGTTAAAATCGGTCGTCGTCATTTTCCTTTAAACGTACCGTTTCAAAACGGGCCAACACAAGGTGATGACATATTTGTACCCATTGACTACATTATAGGTGGCCCAGAAATGGCAGGCCAAGGCTGGCGTATGCTGGTTGAGTGTCTATCTGTTGGTCGCGCTATTACCTTACCGTCAAATTCGACTGGTGGGATAAAATCTTTAGCGCTAGCAAGCGGTGCGTATAGTCGTATTCGTCGTCAATTCAAATTACCAATTGGTAAAATGGAAGGGGTTGAAGAATCTCTCGCAAAATTAGCTGGCTACGCTTATAGCACAGATGCTGCAGTGAGTATGTCTACCGGTGCGGTTGACTTAGGTGAAAAACCTTCAGTCGTGTCTGCCATCTTAAAATACCACCTAACAGAACAAATGCGCGCATCTACGATGCATGCGATGGATATTCATGGTGGTAAAGGTATCTGCCTTGGCCCAAATAACTATCTAGGCCGCGGTTATCAAGGTGCCCCTATCGCCATCACGGTTGAAGGCGCAAACATATTAACCCGTAATATGATCATCTATGGACAAGGTGCTATTCGTTGTCACCCATTTGTACTGGCTGAACTTAATGCCGTAAGCATGAGTGACAAACAAGCCGCACTTGACAGTTTTGATTCATCATTAATGGGCCATATTGGCTTCACAATATCAAACCTTGTACGCACTAAATGGTTAGCACTAACGGGGGCACGCTTTACTAAAGTACCATATAACGATGAAACGGCAGTTTTTTATCGTAACGCAAGTCGGTATAGCGCATCTTTAGCGCTTATGTCAGACATTTGTATGGCTGTATTTGGTGGTTCGTTGAAGCGAAAAGAGCGTATCTCAGCACGACTAGGTGATTTACTCAGTTACCTTTACCTTGTTTCTGCAACGCTTAAGCGCTACAATGATGAAGGTCGTAAGAAAGAAGATTTGCCATTTGTACAGTGGAGCTGTCAGGAGCACTTATACTTGTGCCAACGCGCATTGGCAGATCTCATCAATAATATGCCATCAGCACCATTACGTGCCGTATTAAAACTGGTTTTATTCCCATTTGGTAGACCTATTCGTAAACCAACTGACACGTTAGAACACAAACTTGCACATTTGCTACAAACACCAAATGAATCAAGAGACAGGCTTGCTGCTCATATTTATTTAACGGATGAACCTTTAAACCTAATTGGTAGACAAGAACAGACTTTAAAAGACATCCTTGCTGTGGAGCCCTTGTTTGATAAAGTGTGTCGCGCCAAAGGGCAAAAACTGCCATTCACACAATTAGACAAAGTCGCCCAAATGGGACTTGACGCAAAAATTCTCAATGAAGATGAGGCAACACAACTCGCTGAGGTTGAAGCCAAACGTCTTGCGGTGATCAATGTCGATGACTTTGACCCCAGTGAGCTTATGGCCGGGAAAGCTGCTAAACCGACAGTCCAGGGGGTAGATGCAGCATAGGCTTAGTTGTCTAAATATGTAAGAACCCATCAAGATAAGATCAACCCAACCCTAAACAAGCCAGCACCTGCTGGCTTTTTTGTAACCATGCAACAATGTAATACTCCTAAATTCAATTGTATTAAATAAATGTTTAGGTATTACAGCAGGTACATGAAGTAGTAATCAGGCAAAAATTTCAATGTTTCGTTATTCTACACCCGTCACCTTTAGCATAATGAATAAGCCATTTGGCTTGCTAGCATGATGGCTGGTTTCACTAAATGGATATAAATCCATTAAGTGATCACTTTAATTACAAACAAGGAGATAGAACTTGAAGCCCATACAACTGCCGTGAGTTTCGGCTTATTTACAGCACTATACATAAGAGCAGGCATACAAAGTAAAGCACCACTCATGTAGATGTCAAAGCCCAGTAAAAAGCCAGAGCAACACCACAATATAATGCATAATATTGATAATAAAAAAATTTGCACACGTTTAATATCCTTATACTTACCCAAAGACTCCCAAAATAAGCGTGTTTCTTGTAAATGCTGGTTGGTTTCAATCATTAATGTTGACCACCAAAGCTGGTTAATAAGTACCGCAGCTAACATATACCAGTGTAGTAAATCAGGCCGCATAATTTGAATAATGTCCGCAGCCCACAGTACTAAAAAAGTGGCCGTTGCACGCCAAGTCAGCACCCAAGAATGCGCAAATGCATAATGAGCCCAAAACGACCATATATTAATTGGATAGGTCAGATTGGGGGAATGTACTTTGGGTATAAA
>NZ_JAGJEF010000120.1:0-8088 GCF_018100875.1 Pseudoalteromonas sp. MMG012 | reverse complement strand
GGCGGTAACAGGGGTTCGAATCCCCTTGGGGACGCCATATCTTCTTTCTTCTTAAAATCCATAAACCCCATTAGATTTAATCATTTAAATTACTTTTCGGTAATTTTATTTATTTCTGCTAGCTTTAATCATGCGTCTGCTTTTTGCTTGTTTAAATATTAATCTAAGTGTTGCTGTTTTTGATCCGCAACAAAGTTTTCTTAGTTTTTGTCACATTCAGGCTAAAGTAATGATTTATTATTGTTTTTTAATCGTTTGAGTGAAGACTATGGCAACAGGAAGATCCGACTATACCAATCGAGAATATGATTACCCAAATACCTATAACTTACTCTCTACTACCAATGTAAATGGTCAAATCAAATACGCCAATAAACAATTTTGTGAAGTAGCAGGGTTTGAACTAAAAGATTTAGAAGGGAAACCACATAATATTGTACGACATCCCACTATGCCCAAAGTTGCGTTTAAGAACTTATGGGATTTTATTGGCTCAGGAAAGCCTTGGATGGGGATGGTAAAAAATCGTTGTAAAAACGGCGACCATTATTGGGTGAATGCTTATGTAACACCAATTGCAGATAAAAACGGGAAAATAGTAGAGTATCAGTCAGTTAGGATCAAACCTGACAGAAATGTAGTGAATAGGGCTGAAAAAGTCTATGCACAACTAAATAATGGCACACCGCCTGAATCAATTGCTAGGCAATCATGGTCACTATCGAGTCAAATGATAGCGATTATTATCGCGTTTTATGTACTCACATTATTTTTAACGTCGTTAGCTTCTCCTTGGTCTTATATATTGGAGACGGTTCTTGTGATAGGTATTATTGCGTTAACGTATTCTCGTTTAGCGCCAATTAGAGTGTTGAGTGAAAAAGCAAAGAAAGTATATGACAACCCGCTTATGCAAAAAATTTATCTAGATCGCGTTAATGATATTAGTGCCATTGAACTGGCGCTGTTAGCCAGAGAATCCGAGTTAAGGGCTGTGTTAGGTCGAGTAAAAGATTCAAGCAGTACAGTAACAGAGCATGCTGATGAGACGGTGGCTGAATGTAATCGCAGTGCCGACTTATTAAACTCTCAGCAAGCTCAAACTGGGTCGTTAGCAACAGCCATTAATGAGATGACGGCCACCATTGCCGAAATTGCCAGCAATACAACCAATGCAGCGTCTCAGTCAGAGTCCGCATTAGAATCGGTTAAGGCTGGAAGCATGGCTGTTAACGAAAATATGGAGAACAACTATGCACTTTCGGAAGAACTATCAAAAACCCAAAAAGATATAGAAGATTTAAACGCGCAAACCGTTAACATTGGCGGGGTTGTTGACGTTATCCGTGGGATATCTGAACAAACTAACTTACTCGCGTTAAATGCAGCGATTGAAGCGGCAAGAGCTGGTGAGCAGGGAAGAGGGTTTGCGGTTGTGGCTGATGAAGTAAGGGCCCTTGCACAAAGAACGCAAGAATCCACGAAAGAAATTGACAGTATCATAGCGGATCTTCGCCAACGCGCTGAGCGTGCCGTGGGTGCAATTCAAAATGGTGTAGATAAGTCAGGGGAATGTGTTAGCAAAGCAGAAGGGACTAAACACAGCTTGGAGAGTATTAATGCACTCGTAAATGATATTTCAAGTTTGAACTACCAAATAGCGACGTCTACAGAAGAAATGTCGGGAGTGTCGAATGAACTCAATAACAATGCTGTAACCATTTCACAGTTAGCGAATGACTCGCTTGAAAGCTCCGATAGAACACTAAAAACCATGTCAGATACGCAAACTTCTTTGGTTGACCAAGAAAGTTTAGTGGATCAGTTTATGGCAAAATTTATTCGATAGAGTTTTTGCATACCAGTAGGGCCTGCATGATTTCAGGCTCTTCTTAATTTACTGTATATTTTCATCGTTGCTGGCCGACGCGAGTTGGGTAAAAATTAGCGCTATTTTTCAGTCAGATAAAGTTTCACATTTGTACAGATGTATTTATAGTGGGGACTTTTCCTTGTCTGAAGTTTTGTGTCTTTTATTCAATAATTCATTTTTACTTCCTTTAGCATAACGGTTATCAGCCTAAGGTAACTTAATAACGGTGCTCTGTACTTTTATAAATCAAATATACCGATAATTTTTAATCTGGTTAATGAATCATTTAGCCCGTTAAAAGAACAATATTTTTGTTAATTTGGTAAAATAAAAGCGCTGAATTTTAGCACCTGACTTAAGGCTGCAGAGCTTAATTTCAATCTATAAATCATAAAAAACTCTTTTTGGCCAGCGAACATTCAATTTCAGTGCTTTTTGACAACGATAAAGTAACTCGAAGCATCTTTATATATTTGTTCACTTTCAACTAGTTGGAAGCTTTCCGTGGTAATGAGTTCATCGATGTGAGCACTTTTGTATCTAACCTCAGGTTTGGATAAGGGTTTTGGAATAGAAAATGTTTTGCAAACAAACTTACGTACAATCCAATGATGATATTTTGTTCAATATCAAGGCGCTTTTATGCAGTAATAGCGGGCTATTACAAATGAAAGCAACGCCGAGAGTGAGAAAAATAGCTTTGTTGGGCAAATTCGCTTATCCAGAGCTGAGGTTATATACGTATTGCAATTGGAATTACCCCTATTTTGGATAATATTGTGACCAGATACATTTGCAGGGAAACGAGTAATGATTTCTTGCCAGCTAGGCAAGGGGTTGAAGAAATAAAGAGACCATCATGTTTGAGCAGTTCATATATTCTTTTGATAACTTTGAGTGGGTTGTCTACGGTATGTAGCATATTAAACGCGAGAACGACCACCTTACATGTCAAAGACAGATCATTGAATGCGTATCGCACACGCAAATTAAATGGATTAGGAACGAAGAAAAATCAGGGTTAACCGTCAACATATTAAGGCTAACACCCTGACCTTGAACTATTTCAGATTATTTTAATCGCGTTTGTCGTGTGAATCATCGTTTGAATTGGTGATAGGCAGTGGCCGTTTATTTACGCATATAACGCGTAAGCCAATAGTCGACACTCACATAACTTCCTGCCCCATTAAAAAACAATACCAATAGCATAATAAAGTACGTGGCAGCAAACTCAATGCCATTTTTTAACACAGTCAGGTGTCCCGCTTCTGATAACCACGCATAATTTCCGTGTTCTTGTAAAATTTCAATAGCCCTATTTTTGCGAATACCGGCTTCAGCAATGAGATCACTTCGCCATTCCCAGGGCACGGTTAATTCCGCTTCTGGTAAAACATGCCAACCAAACTGCCAGTGAGCGCTAATTGCAGCTACCACCATGATGACCATGAGCGGGATTGAGATTAAGCGTACAGCGAAACCAAACAATAATATAATACCGCCGCCAAACTCTGTTAGCGCAGCCAGCCAAGCCATTAATTCAGGCGTTGGAATACTCAAGCTATCGAACCAATAGGTTACATTCTCAATGTTGTTTAACTTGTTGTATCCTGCGAGTATAAAGATAGGCGCTAAATAAACACGCAGTAATAGCGGACCAATAAAGTCGACTTTACCTAATTGTTTGATGACATGTTGATAAGTCATATAGATTTGATTCATGACCATTCCTTAAGTTATCTCTAACTGGTTGAACGGAAATTTTTTACTCGAGAAGCGAGCTTGTAAATCGTCAAAGCCACCGATATGCGTGTTACCAATAAAAATTTGCGGCACCGTTCTACGGTCACTTTTTTTAACCATTGCGGCGAAGGCTGCGGGGTCATTCGTTACGTCAATGGCGTTATATTCAAACCCTTGCTGCGTTAATAGTTGCTTAGCTGCTTTGCAGTAAGGACAGTAATCTTTATGGTAGATAGTTACTTTATTCATACGAAGTTTTCTTACTCTGTTTAACGTAAATTAAGTATACTGTTTGGTAATTCAATCCTTTGTATTCCTAAAGCCTGAAACTATGTCAGAAAGTCCTAATATTTATTTGAGCGATCCTGATCCGCTGAGTGTTTTGCTTACACGCTTAGATTTAAAAGCAGAGGTGTACGTCAATGGTGATTTTTGCGGCGCTTGGGCGATTGATACAGGTGGCAGTAAGCGTATTCCATTTCATTTAGTTGGTTCAGGTAGCGCTTGGTTGCATTTTGATGGAAAAGACGCTCAGCAGTTAAACGCACATGATTTAGTGGTATTTCCTAATGATGCCCACCACATTATATCAAATTCAAAAGCAAAGCCTGCCCTCGAACTCGTTAATACACCAATGAGCAATGATGGCGATATTACTAATATGGTGTGTGGATTTTTTGAATTTCGAAACCCACTGTTGTTTCCAATATTAGCTGCTTTACCTCAAGTTGTTGTTATAAAAACTGGAGAAAAGCAGGATGAGAATAGAATTGCGTTTTTAATAAAGCAGATGTTAAATGAGTTAAAATATGAACGGCCCGGTTTCTATACAGCGATTGATCAAATGGCTTTTTTGATTTTTATCGAAGTGGTGCGCCAGCAAGTCGAAGTTGGGGATTTAAGCAAAGGTGTATTGAGCGCCTTATTTGATCCAAGGTTAGGTAAAGCGTTAAATGCGATCCATCAGCGGCCTGAGTCAGCTTGGACATTGGAGGGGTTAGCACAAGAAGCATTTATGAGTCGTTCGACCTTTGCGGATGTGTTCAGTAAAACAGTTGGGTTAACACCCATGAAATATTTAACACAGTGGCGGATGAGCCAGGCGAGACACCTTTTAAAAACGACACAATTATCAGTTGCGCACATTGCTCAGAAAAGTGGTTATGATTCTGAAGCGGCCTTTCGAAAAGCGTACCGGAATACGTTAGGAGAACCTCCAGGCGTTGTTCGAGCACATTAACTTTAGTAACAATGTTAACCGTGGCGCGCATTGCCGATAAAACCAAAGAGCAAAACGCCGTCGGATAGACGGCGCGCTATTGAAGTTGGTTATAGTTTGTTTGCTGGCACTTTTTCAACAGTTGGCCATTGTTGGTTCGCTTGTGAGATGTGCTTGGGAACATCTTTTTTCCATGCTTTGTAAACACTCAGGTTTTTGTTTACAAATAACTTACCGTCAACGATTTCAAACGCTTTGCCATCGATTTCAAACTTTTTACCAAAAGTCATACCATAGGCACAAAACCCGCCATACTGTGGTGCGTATTTTGATGGGTTGGCTTTAAAAGTATCACGGTTTTTTGCACTACTAAAACGATAAATTGCATCATTGTGAACGGCAGTAAATTTAGCAGAGCCTTCGACAGGCTTATTATCGGTAAAGTAGGCAACAGCATCATGTCCGGCAAGGATGACACCATTGGCATCTGTATCGGTATCAGAACCTGCACTCGCAAAAGCGCTGACACTCAGAGCCAGAATAGCAATAAGGTTTTTGAAAGGGGTTTTAAAAAATGTTGAGAATGACATGGTGTCTTCCTTTTGGGTTATTGTTAAGTACAGGGCTAGTTTAGAGAAAATGGTGTTTAGGGGATATGTTCAAAAGTCAGGTTGTTGTGTCTAAAAGTCCGTAGATCCATTAAGAAATGAGTGAGACCCAGCATGTATAGTTATGTGGATATAACCGATGTTAAATACGTGATATGCAGTGGAGCAATGAAGTCGTAAATAGGCTGTCAGTCAGAGTGGGCATTAGCTCGCAAGTTACCATTGGCATAGTTTGTGAGCTTCTTTGTTGTATTACTGGCGTACCATCAATTTTAACTCTATGCGTATCAATAATTAGTGGGAGTGAGTTGAAAGCGTAATAATGAACTGCTCATTCTGCTCTGTCAGATGAAAGCCGATATTAAAGCGTTGCGCTAGCTTTGTGACTAACGTTAACCCAATACCAAAATGTTCATTGGCTTGAACGACATTTTCTTTGGGTATTGCGTTTAAAAATTGTATCTTCGTTTGGTCAATTAATATTGACCAGTGTCGTTGTTCTAGTTCCGCAGCTGCGTGGTGAACGACATTATTGAATAAATTAAATACGAGTAATTCAAGCACTTCTTCTGGCATGGCGATTGGGCAAGGGTGTTTCACTTCTATGTTTGTTTTTACTTGATGGACAGCCATCAAATCTTGCATGCTGTTGATTGTCTTTCGTATGATGGCAGCTGCATCAATGTGACAATCGTAGGTGTGCTGTGACGTGAGCCATAAAAGGGCGTTGCTTAGTCTTTGCATTCGTTGAACTGATTTTCCTAATCGTTTAAAAGCGGGTACTGAGACTATTTCATTCTGAGTATGTGCTAATAACTCTATAGAGTTTTGCATAACTTGCAGGGGGGTGCGTAATTCGTGTGCCATACCTTGATTGAAGTTTTCCTGCTGTGCTAAAAGCGCAGCTTTTTGATGTAATGCATAATGCAATTCTTCAGCTATTTCCCTCACATCTACTTCTTGAATATTGTTAAACGTTTTGCGCTCCAATGGATAAGTGTTGGTTTTTTTTAAAAACATCTCACGCAGTTGATTAAATGGTTTCAATGCATGCTTAGCTGTCAGGTGCGCTACGCAGTAGGTGAGTAATGCACTAGGAATTAAAAGCACGCATAATATTAGGAAAATATCATCTAAGGCACGTTGTATTATGGCCGCTTCTGTTGTGTCGTATAGTAAAGTACCTTGCTCGGTTACCAAATAGTGATAGTGGTGGTTAGCGACATTAAACTCTCCGCGTTCTTGGTTACTATCTAATTCAAGGTAACGTAGCTTTTGCAGCAAATCAGGCTCTAGAGTTTTATGGGTTTGTATAAAGGTCATGTTGTTAGGTGTTGGGCCGCCATTTTTTATTTGCTCGTGTGCTTGCTTTAGCCTGTCATTTAATAATATATCTTCAAAGGCATACGAGATCAGCAAGATGGCACCAGTAAAAAGCAGCACGATTGAAAAGCTAAGCAGTGATAAAACTCTGACGAGTCTACTTGATAAACTTGGCGCTTCAGTCAGTTTTAGATTAAGTATCATAATAGATAAAGCCTACTTTTCTTGGTCGTCGAGTTGAAACTTATAACCGACACCGCGAATGGTGGTAATAAACTCTTGGCCAAATGTGGTCTTCAGTTGTTTTCTTAACTTGTATACATGTGCCCTGAGCGGATCACTGTCTGGTGTATCCTCATTCCATAAAAATCTATGAATATGCTCGGTTTTCACGGTATTGGGTGCCTTTTGCAATAAGAGTTTTAGTAACTCAAAACCAACCCGATGCAATTGCGTGGAGGTATTGTTAAACGACATAGTCATATCATCGCAGTTCAAGGTAACATCATTTAAGTTAATTTCATTCTTTGAGCTACTGTTATTAGATACCTTCGCTAAACACACGGTAATTCTTGCAGACAGCTCGGCAAGGGAAAATGGCTTCGCTAAATAATCCCACGCACCGCTATCAAACCCAGCCAAGATATCTTTTTCAGTATTTCTAGCCGACATAATGACCACAGGAACTGACGTGAGTTGCGTGGTTAGCAGTGTACGACATACATCTAACCCATCGACAAATGGTAGATTTAGATCGAGCAAAATCAAATCGTAACTATTGGTAGCAATAAAGGTTAATGCCTGTTTTCCGTTATAAGCAAAATCAAGTACGTGTTGGTGTTCAAGGAACTCTGCTATGCCACGTGAAATATCAATGTCGTCTTCTACACATAGTATGTTAGCCATCGTTTTCCCTTTAAAATGCGTTATTCTCAATAAACAGGAGTGTGTTAGTAGGCGAGTAGGTTTCACCCAACTCACCTTGCTTAGCGGCTAATTATTAATTAGTTGGTATACCTGTGGGATCAACCACTTTTCAAGACCAACCCAACCATCTTCAACTTGCATCATAGCAACGACTTCTAGCTCAGATTGCGGGTCGCCCCAAAATATGGTGCCACCCATTCCGCCCCAGAAAAAAGTGCCTTGTTTTCGGGTATCTCCAGTCACTTCTTTAATGCCAATACCATAGCCAAAGCCTGTGCCGTTATATACGCGCGGCATAAAGTGAGTGTCTAAGCCTTTGGTGTGCGAGCTCAGCATTTTGTCGATTAATTCTTCTGACAATAATTGTGCGTTATTGTGCTTACCTCGATTAA
>NZ_JAGJEF010000012.1:0-103750 GCF_018100875.1 Pseudoalteromonas sp. MMG012 | reverse complement strand
ACATAAATGGAGAAAGGCGTTCATCATCCACACTTTCTCCTGTTACCATTTATTGTCACTTATAGTGCCGTCGTCGTAAGGTATTATTTGCTTCGGTGTTTAAAGCTGAATGTACGTTCTTTTACTAACTCTCCGGAGCCCGAATGTGGCGTAGTATAAAAACCGACCTTGAGTTCATCAGCCAGATTGTTAAGCTCAATATGTGCAAAACCCCACACAAAACTTTTCGACCACACCAAATCATATTCTGCATAACGCCGCTCTTGTTGCTCAGCGAACGGAGTATGTTTACCGCGCATTTTTGAAGCCGCACCACTAATAATCAATGGTAATTTGGGCAGGTTATTACCAGGTAATACTCGACTACAATCATCCGTGAGTAGCTCTAGGTCATGCTCATGCCCTGCAATATATGCATCTGCATATTGACACAATTCAGGTAGAATTAAGCGCCTTAACACATGCCCTTCATCATATTTACTTCCACCAATTGACCATAAAATATGGTGACCATACACTACTTTCCATTTTGCACTAGAGTGTTTTAAACCATTGGCTAACCATGCAAGCTGTCTATGATCCTCTCCATTAATTGGTGTTTCATGTTTTTCAATATCTTCTATACTCGCTTGCTTGTTTGCAAGCGCACTCGCCAAGCCTTGTTCAGACCCGTCTTCGCGCAATGGCACTTCATAGTAATGCTGTCCAGCTAATAACATATTGGTGTCGAGCACAAAAAACTCTACATCGTTTCCAGGCGCCCCTTGCTTATAGCTGTAATACCCTTTTTCATGCATATAAAAGTTTGCTTGTGCATCCATCCATTTAGTCTGTAATGCCACCCCTTTCCTTGATGTTTTCCAATCATGGTTACCTAATGCCGAATACACAACCAACTCCGGTTGCTGTTCAAATAAAGGTTTAAGTGGTGCTAAAATTAAATCATCCATGCGCTTTTGGTCGTCTTTACCATCATTGGCATCAGCGCCATCTGGGTAAATATTATCACCTAATTGAATCGCAAAATCACACGAGACAGACGTACACAATTCAGCCATTGCTTTACCTACTGCAATCGCGCCACTTTGCTCCGTGGCAATATCAGAGTTTGGATATACATAGATAGGTGCATGATTAAACTCAGTTAATGGCCTATGTTCCTCTAACCAATCAGCCTTCTCCGCAGCAATAAATTCAGTTCTGGTTTTGGGATTTAAAATGTGCTTTGTTTTTGGATAATCAACGTGATATCCCCCATCGCCCAATGCTAAAAATGCAATGTTGTTGACGCTAGGTTGAGCAGTGGCATTGTATATTACGCTGCTTCCACCCGCTAAAACGGTCATAGCGGCAATAATATATCTTAAAGAAAATTTGTTCATATTGTAGCCGCAGGCTCACACCTGCGGTCCTTTCGTGTTTAATTCGGATCAAAGTGAAGTGAGCGTAAAGCCAAATTCAAAAGAGCGTCCATAACTTTCATATTGATAGTTATATTGCGCAGTACCATGATAGGCATAATAAGGCTCATCGGTTAGGTTGACGGCATTGAAGTACAGTTGGGTTTGGTCTGTGACGTAATACTTAGCGCTGAAATCCAATTGCAGATGATCATCTTGCAAAACGCGTGCATTTCCTTCTTCAAACATGAAACTTTTGCTTTTATAACTCGCACTTAACCGGGCACTTAAGGTAGTACTCTCATATCCTAACATTATGTTAGCAACGGTATCTGACTGGTTGGGTAAAGCATCATCAGCGTCAATAAAGGTCCCATTAGCTGAGAACATCACTCCATTTTCAAAGTGTTTTGTATACGCAAGTTCAATCCCACGTAAGCTCGCAGCGCCTCCGTTCACCGCTTGTGTCACTTTCTTATAGCCTTGCCATTGCCCATTGTCTTGGACTTGTTCAACGCTAATAAAGTTATCAATGTCTTTATAAAACAGTCCTGCTGATATCACACCAACCTTACCAGGGTAATACTCTATAGACACATCTAAGTTGTGGGATTCATAAGGGTCCAATTGAGGATTACCCACCTCGGCCTGACGTTCAATCACAATGCCGGCATCTTCTTGTGTTGTTTCCGTTTCTACGATTTGAAATGCAGATGAATCAGAAAAACTCGGGCGGGCGATGGTGTTGGTGTACGCAAAACGCGTTAACACCTGTTCACTAACGTCATATCTTGCGGTCAAATTTGGCATCACATGATGATAGTCTTTTTGTGCGTGCCAAGCCGTTATATCAACACGTTCACTATCAGCAACCTCGTCTTTGATTAACTCGACTTTATTACCCGAAGTACTAAAATCAGTGCCCTCATAGCGCAGTCCACTGATCAGCTGCCAGCGCCCCATATCTAGGGTCATCATCACATATGCGCCAACAACTTCCTCGGTAATTTGGTAACTTTTACCTTTGCTGTCTATGTCAGTGTCTTGTTGATTAATATCAAACTGCTGATGATTTTGCATCACAAATTGTGCAATGCTACCTCTAGACAGCCCTGGACCAAAATCACCACTGTGGTACTCAGGCGCCACAGTCGCAAATTGCAGAGCGGTTGTATCATCGAAGCCCCCATCAAAGACTGTCGTTTGTGTGTCGTTAAATTTATCTCGTTCTGAATACTTAGCACCAAATTTCAATTCACTGTTAAAACCAGCAATGGTGAATTCTCGACTTAAATCTATTTTGAAACTAGTCGATTCATCCTCTGTATTATTGTTCTCTCTCACGACTTCATCTAATGCAAACAAATTCAAATCATGTGCAGCCTCAGTGCGGCTTAAGGTAGGGGTATCACCCAAACTACCATACCCTAATGTTAAATCCTCACCAGCAAAATCTGCATCAATACGATTAGGCTCCTCCTCGCTCGACTTAGAATACCCTAAGCTATATTCAACAAACCAATCACTAAACTGATGCTCAGCGCCCAGTACAACAGACATAATTGTCTGTGATTCATATCGGTCTTTTGTATCACGGTCCATTTCAGCGCCACTATATACTGCGGCTGTTGATGTATTCGAACCAGCAACCAGTGTACCTTTTGCAAATTTATACTCGTTTCTCAGGCGAAATTCATCATCCGAAAATTCACTAAACAACGATCGAAAGTAATATTTGCTTAACTGTGAAGAGTGTAAATCTAGGTTCAACGCTGCACCTAGTCGTTCTCGTTTGATCACATAATGACGCTGCTCTATTTCCTCAGCACCAAACAAGCTCACTGATTGACCTGCTGTATCCTCAACATCGAGCATTTGCCAACCACCATCCGTTTCCATATTGTGCGAACCGAATTGACGTTCCGACCACGACAAAGCCGTTGCCACTCCTAAATCAAACTGTTTAGAAAGCGTAAATACATCAGTAAAACTACCCGATACTTTTGGACTGGTTTTATCTACTTGTTTATTATGAGTTGCTTGAGCTGTGAAGCTATAGCTTTGCCCTTGTCTATCAAATGCACTAAGGCTTTTCACTTCGATACTCCCGCCAATTGCACTGGCATCCATATCTGGCGTAACGGTCTTACTCACTTCTAAGCTTTGTACTAACTCACTGGGGATCACATCCATAGCGACACTGCGTACCCCAGACTCTGGTGAAGGTACGTTAGCCCCATTTATGGTGACGTTATTTAGGCTAGGATCGATGCCTCGGATCCCGACAAAACGACCTTCACCTTGATCACGCTGAATAAACATTCCCGGTAACCTTTGTAATGCTTCTGCAGCATTTTGATCGGGTAATTGGCCTATTGCATCACTACTTACGATCGACTTAATCCCAAGTGCATTTTTTTGTCTATTTAGTGCGCCAGCTTGACCTGCTCTGTGCCCGACAACAAGTACGTCTTCTAATAATGCATCACCTGTGCCTAATTGAATATGTGTGTTAAGCGTTTCACCTTGATGGATCCGAACTGTGCGTTCGACAGGTGGCGTACCTAAATAATTTACAACTAAGGTATATTCTCCTTCAGGTAAATTCGCCAGTCTAAATGAGCCATCTCTGGCAGAGCTGACACTGCGAGAAAGCTCTTTAATGGTGACTTTTGCTCCTTCAAAATAAACGGCTTGATCATGGTCGCTGATACGACCTTGCAGAGTATTGGCGTAACTCTGTGCGGTAAATAAAACACCGGCGGTTGCTAACGCCAGTTTGGTGTAGGTAAAATTCGACGGTTTTTGTAATTTCATGTGATTTTCTCTTGCACAGGAGGTTAGTTGTCCCGCTATAAGCGGCAATGCTGCAAAGGTAAAAAAAACACATGAAAGAAATATGTCAGCACATTATATCGGTTTCAAAAAAATGCCTAATAACGCAATTTTTTAGCCAATTTCTGTCACTTTGAGCCAATTTCACCCCCTATAACATGCCTTTTTTTGCAATAAAGGGGCTTAATCCACATTTAAAGGCAACTTTTGTCATAAATTCATCCACTTTGGTGAGCTAAAGTGACCCTGTTAGATAAATAGTGAAATTTATAATATGGCCTACATATTCAGATTAATAATTTAGTTAAAACAAAGGTCCCCATGCCTCAACCCTTTATAAAACTCCATGTTACCTTGCTTAGCACACTGCTATTGATGTTAACGCTGACGCTATTCACTGTGAGTCAATTAGGGACTCTCAAACACCTTGATGAGATTGAATGGATTGACAGCATTGGAGAAGGGGGCATTGCCGTTATGACCTTGATCTGGCTACTGGCAACACTCGTTACCCGTCCTAAAGGCGCAGTCACAAATCTGCTTTTTTTTGGCCTAAGTGCCATGCATATCTCCATGTTATTAGATTTTTTAGATGAATTCTTTATATTTTCAGAACGTTATAACTGGTTAAGTAGCTTAGAAGCTTTTCCTGCAGTTATTGGCATGATCCTGATGAGTTTTGCGATGTATTATTGGTTTCATGAACAACAAGTGCTCAACCACCTATTACAAAAAAAAGAGCGTTTTTACCGAACGCATGGCCTCAGTGATTACATTACTGGATTATATAAAGCGGATTACATGAAGCAACACATTGAACAAGAGCTTGCACTACTAAACAACCACTCTCACGGCTTTTGCTTAGCGTTACTTGATATAAAAAACTTCACACGCTTTAATCAACAATACGGCGTTATTCAAGCCAATAATTTGCTCTTCGACATAGGGCAAATCATGACATTAAACCTGCGTAGTACCGACTTAGCGTGTCGCTTCGCTTCCGATTGCTTTATTGTACTGTTTCCCAATACATCCTATCAGGAAGCTGTACACGTTGTTGAGCAAGTCACAAAAATGGTGTCGTACCATACGCCATACAACAACAAGAAAGCAATAACCGGGTTTAGTGAAATACGCTGGCATTGCGTTGAAGCAGCACATACAGATAGCATCGATGGGTTACTTGCACAGCTTAACAATGGATTAGCGCAATGTAAGGCATCAATAGCATGAAGCATTACTTTGATACCGACACGGAATGCTTAACAAGCCATACTTTGGCGTTACCTATTGTTGAAATAGCCATACAACGTGGCGTGAATAGTAACAGGTTACTAAAAGGCACTAAGCTATTTCATGAAGATTTGCAAAACCCGCAAAAAAAAATCAGCTTTACGCAACTCAATACACTCGTAAGTAATGCGGTTCGCTTATTGCCCGATGACGGACTGAGCTTTTTGCTTGGTCAGCACTGGTTATTCAATCAAACGAGTCACAGTGGACAAGCACTTTTAAACAGTAAGCACTTGACGCAAATGAGCCGTGTGCTGCAAATTAAGCAGTTTGAATTATGCCCATTTGTATTCTTTGTCCCCTATCGAAGCCAAACTCACACCCACTATATCCTTAACTTTGCAATTGCCACCCCCCCTCCTTTAGTTGCTGCATTTTACTTCGAGATGATCACAGCGCAAATTAGCGCTTTATGTAAGTGGCGGTTCGGTTTTGTTAATAAGATAACGATCAAACTGCCTTTCAGCAAACCTAAACATATTGAGCAATATTATGCCCACTTAGCGATTCAATATCAGTTTGACTACCCTTGTTTCAGTCTTTGTATTCCAAATGAATTACTTCACGTTAAACAAGTATCAACTCCCCCAATCATGTGTCACTATCATTTACAGCAAGCACACAACACACTACACGCTGTCGGTTTTATACAGTATGTATGTGATCTTTTATTACAAGAACCAAAAAGTGTTTGTGATGATATTGCACAACAATTAGACATAAGTCCCGCAACGTTAAAGCGAAAATTCAAGCAGCATAATACTTCAATGCAAGCGCTCAAAGACACATTACAAAAGCAGCTTGCGGTAATAAGTATTGGTGAAAAAGGCTACTCTAATGAACAAGCTGCTGAGCAATTAAACTTTACCGACTTAACCAACTTTCGTCGCACTTTTAAACGCTGGACAGGTATGACTCCCTCACAACTTCGCGAAATCATGATGCTAAAAACATAACACGCACACCGTCATTTATTGGCCATGTTAATCCTATATTTTACAAAAACTAAGGCAAAAGCGTGCAGCGGTAAAGCTATTCAAAACCATACTCTTCAACATCAAGATGATACATGCAATATCTCACAAGCGTAAGTGAGCAGTATCACATCTTTCCCATTTTCAAAGGGTAATGTCCAGTCTCAACCTAAAATACTTTTCAGTCATCAATTTAAATGTTAAATTGATATAATATCACATAACAAAACTTCGTATTCTGATGAAAAGTAATTTACAAATACAAAAGTACGCCTCACACTACATTGTCGATAGCAACGCCAGCGTGTTACCGCATATTTATAATTCAGAAACCTCATTGGTATGTTATTGTCAGCCCGCGAGTTGGGCTCTTTCACGCGCCGCACAGAGTTTTGTTACGCGTCATCCTGACGATAGGTTCACCTATCAAGGGGAAATCAGCCCAAAGCTTATACAACAACTCAGCAGCAAATTTACGCCATCCTCCCATGGTAATTTGATCTTGAGCCACATCGAGCTCATGCTAGAAATGTTCAACACCTTATTGCAACCTGAAGAGATTGGCCTTCGAGTCATCGCTTGTCAGCATGCACACAGCCCTGCATTTCATGAAAACAGAATGATCGCACGTATGACATCGAGCCTTGGCGGCTCTGGAGAGCAATGGATTGAACGACAAGACGCACAGTACTTTCCACTACAGAAAAATCAAACTACCGCACAGATCAAGCCACCGCCAGCACACACTATCAACAGTTTATGTGATGGCGATATTGCAATCTACAAAGGGACCAGTTGGCTTGAACATGAACACAACGCACTTATTAGTGCGTCTCCGACATTTAATGACAAAGATGCTAAGCTGTGTGTATACATCGATTTTATAAGTTAGCCGCCAGTGCGATGGTCGTTATACACATTACACCATATTAATCCCAGCCAATACTCCCCCATCAACAGGCAGTGCGACGCCTGTCATATAACTTGCTTGCTCTGAAGAGAGCCATAATACGGCTGCAATTACTTCTTCACTGCAAGCTATTCGGCCAATTGGTTGTAACTGTGCCAGTCGCTCAAGCATATCATCAGCCATAGTCGCTAACATCGGTGTATTGACACTTGCAGGACAGATGCAATTAACCCGGACACCATACTCAGCACTTTCCAATGCTGCCATTTTAGTTAGTCCAACCACGCCATGTTTCGCAACACAATAAGCGGCATCTGCACCTTTTGCAGCTGTAAGCCCTAACACCGAGGCATTATTAACAATGGCGCCAGAACCTTGCTGATACATGAGTTTTAGTTGCTCCCGTAAGCACAACCAAGTACCTTTCAAATTAATATTCTATACTTGATCCCATTTTTCACTGGTACACTCAATAACAGAACGCATTACGCCATACCCTGCATTGTTAAAGGCAACATCAACTCGATGCCAATGCACATCTATTTGCGCAAATACGTCAACAATAAACGCCTCATCGGAAATGTCGCCAGCAAAAGAGAGCACCTCACACTCCAATGACTCAACCAGCAGAATTAAGGCATATTCATTGATATCAAGTAACGCCAACTTAGCCCCCTGTTGAGCATAAGCTAGGGCGGCAGCTTTCCCCATTCCTGACGCTGCACCACTGATAAATACCACTTTATCGTGAAATGGTGCTGGTGGGTGATTTGACATACGTTATCGCCATAGTAAAGGTATTAAAAGTGTTTCTATTTCAACACCTAACAAGGTTGATTTATAGGGCGATTCGGTGATCATAAGTATTAATTCGATAATCATAAGCATTGATAAGCTATTAATTATATGATGAAAATAAGAATATCCATGATTGGGCTAGTACTGTACGTTCCCCCTTATATAACGATTCGCTTTACTCTAAGGCATTCTGTAGCTTACCCCTGTCAGCATGTTTTATACCACGCTCATAAATTGTTTCAGATCATTGTGTTCCTTCAGTAAATTTACCAAAGGCAAGAACAGGGGTTCCGGCAGTGTATCTATATCAAACCATTGCCATCGCAAGCACTTTGTTGGCTCCATAATATGTGCTTCACCTTGCTCACTTTCACCCAACATAAACAAGGTGACATAATGCTTGTTTTCTAACTTAAAGATATCGTTGGTAAAGCCAAGTTTTTTTACCGCTCCCAATACTAAACCAGTCTCTTCATACGCTTCACGAGCTGCGCACTGCTCAGGGCTTTCGGTAAAATCTAAATGCCCTCCAGGCGTTGCCCAAGTTTGGGCACCATGCGCACCAATTCGCTTTCCGAGCAATATTTTTCCTTCACGCACAATGATCACGCCAACACCTACCCGAACTTCGTCTTTATTACGCATATTTACCCTAAGCCGTCATTTTCTGCCAATATTAGCAAGCTTTTGTTTCACATTGCTATTATTCTGCTAACCTGCTGAAAAAATGTTGATTTTGGTTGTTTTTTATCAACGAGTAGCGCTAAAATCACGCGTATCATTATGATGGGGGTTTCGCTTGCTGGTTTGGCCATCAAAACATCGCACAATCAAATTTCCAGCGCAACTTAACCACCACCGACATCCACACCTCATATCTATACGTTCAATGTGAACGCATACTGGTTATTTAGCTTACCGTACAATTCGAGTGACTCTATTCGTTCAAACCCCAATTTAACGAGTAAATTATTGGAGCTGATATTGGTTGGTGAAGTTACTGCCAATACCTTTTCTAACCCATGCTTCATTAACTCATATGTCAATACCGTTTTAGCCGCTTCATACGCATAACCCTTACCCCAAAATCTCGGTAATAATGCATAACCCAAATCGGCATGAGGCAACTCTTCTCGTTTAAGTAACCCACACATACCGATTGGTGTACCGCACTCTTTTAAAGTGACTAAGGTGAGTCCAAAGCCAAACATCTCATAACTTGCCATCGGCCCAGAGCGAAGATACTGATGTGCATCCGCAATCGTGCGCACATTTTTATCCGTAATATTTTTAATAAATGAGTCTTCATTCAATAGCTCAATGATAAAGTCAGCATCATTGAATGAGAAATGCTTCATTAGTAACCGCTCACTTTCTATTTTAAACACCTTATTTCCTTTCCTTAAAATCAAGTATAACGAACCCATATACTATAAATAAAAAATACAAAAACCCTCTCATCTGGATCCTTTATCCTGAGTGGTGTTGTGGTCAACTAATTCCGGACAGTGAATTAAGTTTTTCTTCTGCTACTGCTGGGGCGTTCATATCATTATGACTATGCAGCCTGCTCCAGTTGTAATAGTTCATCAAATAAAAGCTAATATCTTGCTCTGCTTCTTTAAATGAGTTGTAGCCCGTACTTGGAACCCATTCTGTTTTGAGGCTTCTGAATATGCGCTCCATCGGGGCATTATCCCAACAATTACCTCTGCGGCTCATGCTTTGTGTTATTTGATAACGCCATAACCTTTGCCTGAACTTTGTTGAACTATACTGACAGCCTTGATCCGAATGGAACATAACCCCTCTAGGTTTGCCTCTTTGTTCATACGCTCTATCTAATGCTTTGATAGTTAGGGCTGTATCTGGCTTTTCTGACATTGCCCAGCTAATAGCTCGCCTTGCATATAAATCAATTACTACTGCTAAATATGACCACTTCTGACCAGTCCAAATATACGTAATATCTCCACACCATACTTGATTTGGGCTATTCACATCGAACTCTCGATTTAACTGGTTTGGTATATCAGGTCGTTCATTCACCGCCACTTTATATGCGTGTGACCCCGGTTGTTTTGATACCAGTTGCATATCACGCATCAGTCGTCTGACTTTGAATAAACCAACATCAATATCTAAATCTGCAAGCATTGCTAAGAGTGTACGACTTCCAGCAGAGCCACGACTAAGCTTAAAGCAAGCGTTTAACTGCGCTCTGAGTGCAACCTCATTAGCGCCAATTGTGTTACGGCGGTTTTTGTAGTCATAAAAACTTAAACGAGCAACATCAAAGACACTGCAGACCACCTCTACCGGTTCTTGCTCACTTAATTGGTCTATTAACGAATATTGTTCATTTCTTCTGACATTAAGAGAGCTGTGGTGATATCAAGTGGTCAGTGCAACATGGTTTTTAATCATATCATTAGGAGTTAAATAGTTTAATATCCTTCTTCAAAGCTTTGGCATTAGGTGTTTCACCATTTCGCTCAAGTTCAAGTTGTTGAACCCAGCGCCTTAAAGCCGTTTCTCCAACATCCAATGAACGACATGCTTCTTGAAGTGAATAGCCTTGGTCTAAAACTAAACAAGCGGCTTCAAGTTTGAATTCTTTACTAAATGTTCTGCGTTTTTTTGCCATCGGACACCTCTGATTGAGTGGTAATGATACCACCTAAAATAGTGTCCGGAATTATTGAACCACAACAAACAGGTTGAAGACTGTTTTGCCCCACGGTCTCAATCCCCTTTAATCTCGGGGTCACTCGTACGAAGCAACATTTAAGAAAACCTCAACACTCTGGTGTCTCAATCCCCTTTAATGTCGGGGTCACTCGTACCTAAATTATTTAAATAAAAGCGAAGATGTTTAGTCTCAATCCCCTCTAAAGCCGGGGTCACTCGTACCTTATTTTTTCCGAGATTTTCTATGAAAAAGTCTGTCTCAATCCCCTCTAAAGTCGGGGTCACTCGTACACTGACATCTTTTATAAGGAGAAGGTTATGTCGTCTCAATCCCCTCTAAAGTCGGGGTCACTCGTACTATAGAAAATTCTGATGTGTTTCATGTTTCAGTCTCAATCCCCTCTAAAGTCGGGGTCACTCGTACCCATAAGGAATTACTATGAAAATAAGTAATGTGTCTCAATCCCCTCTAAAGTCGGGGTCACTCGTACTTTACTGTGCGCCGTTCAACTCAACTCAAGTGGTCTCAATCCCCTCTAAAGTCGGGGTCACTCGTACTATAGCCGATCGAGGCCGCGCTATACAAGGGCTGGAGGGGGTAAAAATGACGGTCTCTAAAAAATCGTACCCAAAAATAAGTTGCTACTGACAAGTTAGATCTCTAAAACCTAATAAACCCTATTAAATACAATCATCTGCGGTCCTAGCTACTGACAAAGTGATGTTTTTGCCTACAACATAATAATTAGATTTTTATTTTTTATTGCCTAATAACAGTGAGTTAGGGTATTTCTATAAATGATAAAATGGTAGTTTTAGTAAGTAGGGCAATGAAATTAGCTGGCATGCTTAATAATCGATTTTTTACTATGATTACTGATAAAAGGTTGCTGATAAAAACTTTAAGGAGTTAGTAGTAATAAAAATGCTCAGGCCAAGTCACTTCACCTGCGCCATCGGCTTTTCTTGATCCCATACATTTACCACACAATGGAAATAAATGTGCTTTATCTTGTCGTTTGAGTAACTTTTTTAGCTTTTGGTGAATTTGATTTAGCTGTTTTTGGGTGACATCAATTTCAAATACAGAATACTGAACCCGCTCACCATAGCCTAAAATGAGTTTATTGGCTCTGTACCGTACTCTTGGAGATGTAATGTCAAGGGTGACTAATACTCGCATTTAAAAAATCTCAAATGAACTTGGGGCATATACCACTGCGCTTGCAATCCCATGACGCCGCAATTGGCAGTGGCAACATACAGGATAATAATTCAAGGCGTCATCATCTGTCACAATTTGCCTTATTTGATGTCTCAGCCGAGTGAATTGCGACTCACTTAAGCAGCACTCGTATACAGATAGCTGGATCCGCTCTCCGTAACCTGCGAGTGTTTTATCAATTCGATAACGCCTTTTATCACAAGGTGTGTCGTAACAAATAACATAATGATGAGGCATTTTAATTTACTCTAAATGTTATGAATTCGTGCTTTTGAAGTAAGTGCGCTTTTAAACTTAATATTTGATTATCCATTGCTTTGCGGTAATCGAGTAAATGTTTGCTTTGTTTGCACTGAAATGTTGCCGAAAACTTCTTTTCTATTTCTGAAATAAAACACTTTAAAGCCTGAGATGTTAATTGACACTGCCCGCTTTGAAACACAAAATCTGATTGGGTTACTTGCCCTTTATTAATGAGCTTTAAAACACATGCATCAACCACAACTGACCGGAAAGGTTCCATCAAGTCGAGTACCAAATTAGGTTGATAATCACCACAGTGCAAAATGCCACAATCTGGGTGCAAGCCATGTTTTCTTACCATGCATAGGATATTGTTGCTTAACAGATTGTATCCCAATGAAAGCATGGCATTAATAGGGTCTTTGGGCGGCAATCTGTTTCTTTCTAGAAAGTGCCAAGTGTTATCTATACAATGACTCATGGCAGTAAAATATTGTTTCGCCATTTGCCCTTCTAATAAAAAATGTTGTTCACGAGTTTTACATTGGATGATTTTATTGTGCGCTTTTTGCAATAACTGTATTGTTTTTTGTATCTCTTCTTTATTTTCTTTAGAGAGTATTGTGCGTCTAAGTTGACCTTTAAGCACTTTTGATGCGTTTTCAAACTTAGCCTGCAATAGGGTTTCGCTTAAATTCCGCTGAAAAGTTTTATTACCAAAATGTTGAATTTGCTTGTATAAACTTGCGTTTAAACTTGGGTATGTATTGAGTTCACCTCTGAAACGACCTGTTGATGAGGCCAATACCACACCGATATTATGTTCACAGCAATAGGCCATAAAATCTGTGGTAAGCTGCACTCTTCCAAGTACTATCACACTATCAATTACACTTAATGGCCAAGTTTTAATGGTCTCACTCTCAAAGCTCAAATACGCTCTATTTCCCCTAATACCCACAACTGAACCAGCATGCGTTAAGTAAAGCGTTTTGAGCATTTTTCGCTGTACAGTACTAGGCTGAGCAATTAAATATTCTGGTAACTCTAACCAATCTTGTTCGTCTTCAATTGCGCTTTGTTCTGGTTTGCTAGGTAGGTCAAGTTGTAAAAGGGTATGCTCTTGCTGCTGTTCACTGGCCGTAGCCATCCAGTCTTTTGCTTTGTCCATAACTCCGTAGACCAAACTAGACTTTTCATCTATTACCTGCTCGCCAATAAAGTAATGACCCAAGAATTTAAAGCCATCTGAAAAAGTCGTTAACTGTGTTTTCTTTGGGTTTAATGTTAGCCCTAAATGCTCTAGCACCTGCTCGGTATGGTATTGCACATGTAATGCTGCTTTTGCACTGCTGCAACAAACCACAAAATCATCAGCATAACGCACCATGTTATAGCCTAGTTTGTTTAGGTGCTCATCTAGCTCATCTAAATAGAAATTAGCTAATTGTGGGCAAATTGCTGAACCTTGAGGAATACCTTGCCCGAGAGCTTTACCAAAAATTAGCGAACCGCCATAAGATTGATGAGAGAATAACAAACAAAAAATTAGCTCTATGAGTGTTGGGTCGATTGCGGTTTGAAATAACTTTTCACGTAATAGTGTTTGTGGAATGTGGTCAAAATAACCATTAATATCTGCATCAAATACATGAACTAACCCCGATTTTCTGTGCTCAATAACTTTATCAACGGCCATTAAATAGCTACGACCAGGTCTATAACCATAGCTATTGTGTTCAAATTCTTCTTCAAAATAAGGCTGTAATAGAATTGCGATTGCGGTGTGAACAATACGATCTCTGACTGTTGGGTAAGCTAAAAAGCGCGGCTTTTTATTTGGTAGCTTTAGTTCACTGCGCTTTAGGGGATGCGGCTGATAATGCTGACTTTTTAAATCCGCTAATATACTGTTTAACCCCAATGCTAACTCGGTTTCAAAGTTTGCAATGGTTTGGCAATCTATACCTGGACTGCCATCATTTTGTTTAACACGGTAGAAAGCTTGTAATAATAAGTCGTAATTGCATAATTGCTGGTAGTCCATAACCTTTCCTTGGCAAAACCTAAGTCTATAAATATAGACTAGATTTTGCCAAGGAAACTGATTATTTCTGCCTTGGTCTTAAGTACTTTTTATTTTTCTCTAAAGGAATAGGCTTTCCGTCATGAGTCGACAAAGCCTGAGGTTTAGGATTTGCCCTATGATTTTTAATTTGCTCTATGTGAGAAGTATTATTTTTAAACCATTCGTACGTTTTCCCCTCTTTACCATCAAGTGCTTGTGGGTATTGCACATTTTCTAATGGCTCTGCCAGTGCTAATAACCAATCGAGTCGCTCTGCTTTCCATAGCGTGTTGCTAATATCATATTTATTTCCAAGCCAGTGATTTGCATTACCAAGTGTACTATTTTGCGTTGCTTGCCATTTTACAGACTCGATGGCACTAAAACTCGAGTATCGAGCTTTTTTATCTTCTAATTCTAGTTCTGTTATACGTATATTCACATCACCAAAACCGTAGGGTTTTGCTAAGCCTATTTGATGCCTAAATATATCGTCTTTACACCCTGTTTCTTTGGGTTCAACTAACTTTACTAACAATGACAATTCAGCAGGTGCTAGGTTTTCAAATTCGATGTCAAACTTTAAGACTGTATCGCCTTTAATCATTGGTGAAGCTGCACACTCCTTATGGTTTTCATAATTTCTTTGTTGATTTAACCACGTTGGTCTAGGGGCGTTTTTGTGTCTTAAAAAAACCTTATAACCATTTGCTTCGTGAGTATCAGCATGGAGTACTGATTTGGCAATAACAGTATGATCTTCATTACGGTTATTAAAATACATTGGTGGACAAGGCAGTTTAGGCCCTGTGGCCAATGGTATAAGCGCAATGCTATCTTTATCACCCATGTATTCAACATCACTGATCGCGTCAAATACTTTTACGCGACTGGCAAATGCTGTCACTTTCTTTTTATCTTGCTGATCCAGCTTTTGGTCAGCGACCGTGCCAAATAGTTGCTCTATAATTGTAAGATCTCTTAAACCGTCAAACGGCGTAGGGCTACCTCCTTCACCAGCTTGTTGAGGTAAAAAGTCATATACTGTCTTTCGGTTTTTCTTTCGCCAAATTTGTGAGTCAGATAGACCAATGATCTCCGTATCATTTGTACCTTTTACTTGACAGGCTATAATTCTCCCGTCTATTTCGGCTTCTGAATAAGCCTTTTTAATGTCACTTCCCTTACGTTTTACTCTAGCTTTATCCGTAGTTTCTAATAGCTCTAAAAACTGAGTGACATATTTTGTTTTAACTTCTATAGGCCTTGCATTTAAATTTTGTTTGTAAAATGCATAAGCATTTTGTACCTCAGTATGATCTAAACAACTTGTGTATATTGCCTCTTCGCCATGACCATCAATATATCCTTTTCTTATTAAACGATAGGCCCCTTTATTATTAATTTTTTCAAACCATCTTGGGGCGACACCTGTTTTATAACAAAAAGACCATGTTTTAGTATTTTCTCCCTCAAAACCTGGTTCAAACTGAGTATCAGAAATTAAAATCGTTTTATCCCACTCCATTTCACCTGACTCAGTTAATCTAGCTCTAGACGCTCGCGCAGTATTATCCATGTCCATTTTAACGTCTTCGTTCACGGGCCATCTTGTCGCCAACATCTCAGATAAAGGCATTGGCTGGCCTGCTTTTTGGTGACCATTTTGGTATTTAAATAAGTTACGCAATGGAGCAGGCACACTGTATTGACTCGGCTCTGTTGCCACCTCAGAGTCTTTTTTTCTAAGCATAAATGAAGGTAACCCCAGCGGTTTTACATACCACTTTTCACCTTGTCTATATAATGCACCATATGCTTGATTAGGGAAGCCTCTACCATCTCGATAATACAAAGCTGCATCTTCAAGTACTCTAGGCGCTGAAGCCGTTATTATCTCACCTAGATTACTCAGCATCCCTCTAATACTTGATGCCGGAATTGCTAAACAACCATTGCGTAAATAGGGAGCAAGTACCTTTAATTTATTATCTATAGCCGACTTCTTTTGTTCATCGGTTAAGTGTTTCAAATCTGATACTTTTTGCGGCTGATTACCATGAGCAACAGGATGAACCATCTTTATTTGGCATTTAATTTTACCGCTCAGTTTGCCAGTATAATAACTGTCATGCGCAATATTCTTTTTTTTCAGTGCCGCTTTTGTTGCTGGTATTTTATGTTCACAACTAAGCTTAGAAAACGGTATAAAATTATAAGGGTTATAAAATTGATTGCTATTCACTATGTTGGCACTCCTTTGCTGAATCAATAAAGGTCATTAATGCGGTTTCTAACTTGGCTTGCGTCAATCCAAGTGGGTCTAGGCACATTTTTATGAATTCTGACACCTCATTAATACGATTTTCGTTTACTAAAACAAACCCGTAGATCCGTCCATAACCACGACTCTTGTTGGCACCTAAAGATAATTTTTGGTCAAATAAATCGGCAAACATCAATACCCATATTGCGGTTGCAAACATATCTCGGTTAAGCGCTCTATGTGTGATACTCACTCGACTTCTAAAATACTGTTCAGAACAAAGCGTCAGTGCTTCTACATCAAACAAAGCACTGTCTTTTACTCCGCCAGTGAAACGATCTATCGCTATCATGGTTTGATGATGATCTTGAAATTGTGCTTTGTTGTCGAGTGTTGCATCACGAATAACAAATGAACTGCGCTGATCTTTATTACCCCAAATTATAGACCAAAGCTTTTGTAACTGTTTCTCTTCTATTTCTTCATTTAATGTCTTTATTATTTTAATAAAGCGCGCCCGAAACATGCCACGTAAAGCACTATTGGGTAAAACAGGTATACCTGCTTTGTCTCGGCTATAATAAAGGTCTTTATTCGTTTGTGACTTGCTAAGGCTCGCTAAGTACGCAGGGCTGGCAATTAGGATCGGATCAGGGCTAGATAGGCATATGTCAAAACTTAATATTTCTTTATTAGTATTTTCGACCTGACGAATAGCAAGTGGGAGCTTTGTATATTCGTCATCTAATGGATTAATAGCTGCAACTTTTGATTGGTTTTTAAGACTGCTATTAAACCATTGGGTAAGTTTTTCGGAAGTGATAACCTGAACACAAGGTACGCCATTATGTTGCTCCAGAGTCACTTGCAGCTTGCCGTGGCCAAATTTTTGCCCAGCACCCACATATAAATCTGCGCCCAGTAATACACTACACAAACGCTCAAGCTGTATTTCACTTATAAATTCACAGTCTAATTGCCAAATAAATTCTGTACCTTCAGGGATCCATGCTTCACTAAAAAGATGGTTATCTTTTGCAGTGCCTGTTACTTCATCAATGCTGGCATGCGTAATGATTTCAATATCATTTTTATGACATCTTGATACAGCCGCAGGTACGTTGACGACACCATCTAATCGTTTGTATTTCTGTGATTCGTTGCTCTTTGTGTTTTTAAGTTTAACTTGCCCACCAAATAACTCATTTGCCAAATCTTGAGTAAATAATTTTCGCAGCATGCCTTTTAGGCTACTACCTGGTATTACAGGGTAACCATTAGCGTTAACTCTTAAGGATTCATGTCCTGTTGACTCGTTCTTTTGTTTTTTTGAGTCGTTGGCTACTTCCTCAGCCTCACCTGTACGAACAGCCAATTTTGAAGTGCTTACTAAGGTAATCAACACCTTTGCTTTAGGGTAAATCTTATTTAACATTCTGCTTGCTCCTTAGCTGTTGGGACCATTGAAACAAGTTCAATGTCTACTTCCCCAAACCCGTTTGCATGATCATAAGGCGTAAAGTTCCATCTTTCATCCTGTGCAATTGGAACATCACATGATGGTAAGCCATTTTTGCACCACTGGTTTAACAGAATCGTAGCTTGCTCCTCTTTGCCTTCTTTTATTAAAAGTTCAAAGCAACTACCCGCGCTGGTCTCTATATAAGGTTTATATCCTGATTGTCCGGTGTGCTTTTGAAAACGCATATACCAATAACTCCCACCTTTTAGTGACTCGTCAGTAAAAGTGCGATTAACACAAAATACGCCATCAGTTAATTTGTCAAAAGCTTCTTGGTATAAGTCTTTACTGGGTGTTACCGCATCTATGGCATCTTTAACAATTAAACAGGTTGGCGTTTTAAGGGTGATGAGTATACGTTTATCAGGGCTGACATTGACTATTTTTTCTTGAGTAGCCTTTGCAGCTTTGGCACTGAGTATTGCCTTGGTTTTACCTAAACCAATCAGAGGTTCATCAAGAATTGATATTAATTCCGCATAAACCATTTCTCTTACTGATTCTGGTACTCGGTTTAAATTTATTTTTCCTCGCCACTTAACATATACATTTTTATTCACTTCTGATTTTTCATTTGCAGACTTACTATCATTAAGTTTCTCTGACCAAAAATGATTCACGCAGTGGTAACTAAATAGCTTTTCATCAGCGGCAGTATTACGGGTAGATATATTGTGCTCAATTACTTCATCAGTCGATTTGTTATTAGCTTCTGCTGTTTGTGTCCAGTTACTTATTGCATTTCTGACTAATAATGTTTTAGTCAAATACGGCGGTGTTTTTAATAACTCTTCATCAGAACCTTTGAAATCCGAACTAAAAGTGAGCAATCCACATAGGTTATCTGGACCAGCAGGATTAATTAAAAAATCAAAAACTTGACGATTCGAATCTTGAGTACTTGAAACACCATACATGTCAACTCTAGGCCCGTCATATAAGGCTAAAGACTTTCTTGGCGGATAAACTAATTCATCATTTTGGTTTAGAGGCATTGCATGGAAAAATGTAATATCTGCCAAGTATTTGTGTAAAACACTATTTGGTAAAACTTTATTGGCAACTAAGCCTTTGAGCATTGCGCCTGTAATTTCTGTTCTTGAGTAAAAACTATTTTCTCTGTTAGTTGGTGCGTCCGCCATACAAAGTGGTCGATCAGCAGTCCAATCTAGTATGATTAAATGATCTTTAGTGTATGCGGGCCAGTCTACTTTCGCTTGTTGAGTTTTATTTAAGATACTTTTGATTTCTGTTATTTTTCCAAATCCAATACTTTTAAAGCTACCGAATGCGTAACAATAGTTAAGTGCAGCCTCTAACGTATTTTTAATTTCTAATGCTTCGTCTTCAGATGCATTAAAAGTCACTTGACCTTGTATTGAAATTTTTTCGCCATGTAAATAAGGTGACTCAATAAACAATAAAGAGCCTTCTTTAATCGTCCCCTCATGGTTTAGCTCTATTCGTGTTTGGGGAGAACTTCTCTCAGCGTTTTGGGGATTGCTTAAGTACCAATAAAAATCAAAATTCAGACTCCCTCTTTGTCCATAAAAGTCATCATTTGTTTGGTCTTGTTCACTTTGAGGGCCCTCTTTTCCGAACCAATCTATTAACTTTGGACTCAGTTTTGAATGGGTCTCTTCATCTAGTAAGCATAATTCACTTAACGCATGGCGTATATTACCTTTTAGTAAGCTTCCCGATAGCACAGGACGTTTGTTGGCATCTCTTAGAATTGCCACATTTAAACCATATTGCATTGCGCCACTGCCTTGAGTCACAATTGGCCCAATTACATTGATTGTAATGTCTAAGGTATGCATTGCTTTTTCTATCATGTCCTTACTCCTTATTTCCATGTAATGCAATGTACTCCCAATATTCTGTTAGTAGTACCCACATAATCGCACGTTGTTCTTGGTGCTCTTTTGTTAAGTCCAATGGCTTCCCTATCAAAACATCACTAGCAAGCTTAATAAATTCTACTATTTTCTCCTCACGAAGACCTGTCACATAGCTAAGTCGCTGCTCCGCTTCTAACAAAGCCTCTGGATTTTTATATTGCTTTGCAAGGTTATAAATGGCACTTTTTGGGAAGCTTTCGGTTAAGTTTGCGCCTAAAATTGACAGATCATCTGTATTAAATTCATTGGGCAAAATGTTGGCTCGTTGCTGAGACATCTCCCCATAGCTGTGGCTAAAATAATCGTTAACATCAAGGGTTGTAATATCGATTGACTCTAACACAGCAACACTGTAGCAGTTTGTAGTACCGTCAATGTTTATATGCTGCTCGTTAGCTTGTTTTGGCTCATCAGAAGATAATCGTGTCTCTTTTTCTTTAACTTCTTTTTGTTTTACAACTGCCGAAAGCGCCACTTTTTTAACTTCATCTGCAAGATTTGTGGCAAAGCTTCTAACAGTAGAGACCGGGGTTTTATGTTGGCAAAAGACCAAACCAAATGCATGAGTTAAAGGATAGATCTGGTTAATTAACGCCCCATTTTCTTGTTTAACCTGTTTGCTAATAGACCAGTCTTTTGTCCATTCCATAAGTTTAGCAAGTACTTTAAAACCTTGAGATGCAGGCAGAACAAATAAAGTTTCATCTCCTCCCCATAATAGGGTTTCTAATTTAATCCTCGAGATATTTTGCTCTTGCCCATCTATTGTAATGGTATCTTCGAATAAGGCATCTTTTTGATTATCTAGATAATTTAATAGCTTATCGAGTAATTCTCCTCTGAGTTGGCGGATATGTTTGTCATAACTAAGCTGGTCGTCGGCAGATTCAACATAGTTTTGTTGAATTTTAGAAAACTTGTTGCCATCAAAATAAAGGTAAGCGAGCTTATTATCTAAGTGTGCAATACCATCATCATTGCATATTTGCTCAAAGCTCTGCGTGTAGAATCTTTTAATGGTTTTAGGATTACTCACTTTTGCAAGTTCTGAGTACTGAGCTAATTCACTCTCGTAGAAGGTTTGCTTTTGATCTCGCCCATACAAAAATAATGTCTTTAAAATCGTATTCACTGGCTTATCAGCACTTTGTACCCTCTCGTGTTCTGATGCAGGCAATACATGGCTAAGTTCACATACCTTCTGAGCTTCGACTTTGCTGCCATCAGCATTTAACGCGTCTGGTACATTTTTGAAACTTACACTCATTTGCTGTAGCTGTAACAATCGCCCGTCATTAATCAAGGCATCTTTTGATTTATTAAACGTGCTATCTGTAACGTGTTTTTTGTAATTAACAACGAAATTCATGCCTTGATAATCAGCATTTAGTCTATTTTTAATCTCAGATACTAACTCTTCTGCATCATTATTATTTGTTTTATAAATGCCCACTGAGCCACCTAAAGAAATCACTTCTAAGTTGTCGAGCTTTTGCGCTATTTGAAGTACTGAATTTCGTAATAACATGCTTGTCCCTCGGTAAACACTGAGGTTATTACTAATCCCTAAGCTATTACCAAAATTAACAGCTTCAACTTTTATGAGTGCATACATGGCCTCTCCTTGATGATTTTTTAATGGGGTTACGTGTGACTGTTTATTTGTCTTATTCTTTAAATTTTGCAATTTGCTTTCCCAATGTTCTTCACATTGTTCAGCAAGCGATTTCTTACTCTCTTTATGGTTGCTGCTAATTGGAAAAAATGACATTAATTTCTGATAAAGATATTGGTACTTAGCAGATGGAAAACTAATAAAATTTAAACAGCTATAAATAGCAGCGAATAACTTAGATTTGACACCGAATAGAATGGCTAACCCAATTAATATAATGAGCGTCATCCTGTCAATAAACTCTAAACTGAATACATTCAAGCCTTTTGGCCAAGCAGTCACAATTGCAATTAATGCCAATAATGCGGCAATTTGCCCTGTATTATCCGCCTTATTGACAAAATAAATGTTACGCCAACTTTCCATATAGTCATCGGCAAATGACACTTGCTCTTTAACCATATCAAAGTGTTCATCAAGCGACGTTGCTCTTTGTATTTGCTCAAAGACCTCTAGCCCTTGTTGTTCATGACTTAACTGTTTAAACCAATATCGATTCATAAATAAAATAAAGTTTCGTCTTATTTCGCGATAATTGTTTTCAGGTTTCGAGCTCGTATTTCCTTGTGCTAATTGATCAGTGGCTTTATTCATTGTTCGCTTAAAGCATGTCAACGCCTCCCGGGTAAGTAACGCATAATGGAAAAAGTGACGATAGATCGTGTGCCAATGCGGTAAAATGCAATCAGCCGTATAACCACCAAAACCAACAGTGACCGTTGCATATTCGTTGAAACCTGTTTCTGAGCTTATGCCTTTCCATCGTCTGTAAGATTGATCATCGATAAGTTTAGTCACAAACTCTTGATTGTATGCATAACCTGTGGGGTAGAAGTCGAACCGATTATTTTCAACATCGACCATTGTGGCTAAGCTGGTGGTTTGGGCTAAGACATCTTCGCCAAGCGAAGTCTTAGGATAATTACCGCACAGTCCGTAAGTTGCATTTAAATACAATCTCGAATCATGTTGGTTATGGCTATATGGGTCTAGCTTTTTTATTACGTCGTTTTGTTCTGCCGTACTCGATGCATCGTCATTAAAAAATAAAGAGACCAGCCGCATAACGTAACGCGAAATAGGTTGTCGATTGTCTTTTTGTTGTTTTAAATCCTCTAGCCCTCTTGGCTTTTCACCATCATAGGTTAAATGCTCAGTATTGTTTAAAAGCAACACTAAGCAGTCTATTTTTTCTTCTTCTTTTTGCTCAACAAACGTTGGATAAAGGATCCTTGCTTTTTGACTGAAATTCAACCAGCGACCTAACTGCATTTGTTTCATGCTTTTAGCTAGAGTTAAATCAGATGGAGCAAGTAAAATACACCACCACCACGCTTCATCATAAATAGTTCCTGCGTATAAAGGTTGATTTTGTATTTTCTGAACCGTTCTTAATGTACTTGCGGCATATTTAAAAATATCTTGTGTTGGAGAGTACTCTGCGTTTATTGCAAGTAAAAAGCTACCTCGAGAAATTGGGTGCCGAATTAAACTTAATTGGGTTATTTTTGCACAAGGCGTAAGTTCATTTTGAGTAAAATCAGCAACCTCACAGTCTTGTAAAGTATCACCAAACACTGAAGATTGTTTGCGTTTATTTCGTGCCTGTTTACTTTTAGCGTTGTCTATTCCTATGTAGCAATTACTTAACTCTAATTGATACTCTTCAAAGGCATTTATTTTTTTAGAACCACCTTTTTCACCAAAGAAACAAGCTTGAGCTTGCGGGTTATAATACAAAAAAGTTTGGACCTGATTATTTTCAACCGTAGTCCAATCAGCAGGATCAGTTCCTACCTTATGAAATTCATACCTTTTTGCCTTAATTGTTAAACATTCATCATTCAATATAACCTTACGTTTATTACTATTATTAGCATCAATATTTAGTCTATTTTTTAAAGTAGTTTCGCCTTGAAGGTCAAACGGATAATAAAACGTTGCGCGATATTGATGCTGTGGTCTAGAAAACTCAAAAAAAACATCAAAAAAATCGGTAATTGTGCTTTGACTTAATGCTTGCTTTGTCATTAATAAAGCATAGTAACAGCTCTGTGCAATCGTTACTTGTTCGATTTGACAAAAAGGGTGCTCGGTTGCAAAGCGTTTTAGTAATTCAACTTTGCGTTTGTCGTGACAGATATAAACGGCTTCTTCAAGAGATAAGCTGGCATTATCAACACAAACTCGACCCCAAAATAAAGGTTTTTTAGTTATTGCGCCTTTTAAGGCCTCTTGATCTTCAATAGACTTTATAAGTGAATAAGAGTCAGGTAACTCACAATAGCGTGTCACCACTGTAACGTCTTCTAAATCTAACAAGTACTCTTTAAATTCAAGATTTTTGTTTTGTTTTTCTTCCATGTTTATAAATGTTCTTATTTTAGAATGCCTTTTAATTCATTGTATAAAACATCAAACTGAGGTTCGGATTTCACAAATTTGCTTTTTGCAACTGCACCAAAAAAGTAGTTAGGGGCTTCACCACCAAACCAACTTTTTAAATTAACAAATGGCCACTTTTTAACTAATTCACTGAGTTTGTCACGGTTTTTTCTTGCCAATACTTCAATTTGTGTCACATGGTCTTGCTCTATATATCTGAGCACTACTTGCCTGAGTTTTAATGGTTGACGTAAACTTAAGGCTCGCTCATAAGTAACTTTAGAGGGAAACTGCGCAACCTCACTCATGACACTTGTAAAACGAGCTGGGCAATCTAGATAGAATATTTTGTCGGGTGACTGTTCAATATTTTGACTTTCAAACCAACTAAAAGCTTCTCTACGTATCCCTCCAACCCCTCTAACATTTGCTTCGTCATCTCTTATTTTTTTCATATCATAGTAAGTTGCTCCGGCTGTTAATAAACCAGGTATAAAACCTCTATCATTGGCTGCAACTAGTTTATCGTAGGCGCTTAATCTTAGAGAGAAAATTTTTGCAAATTGTTCAATAGCAGAATGAGTATTTCGTTTATCACAATCCGAATATTGATGATGGTCTAATAAATGTAACTTAATACCTTTACGTGCAAGAAATTGCTTACCTTCTTCATTAATGTCTGGCAGTTCGATTGCAATTAGATTTGGCTTGCACTTTTCAAAATCTATATGCTCTATGGCGTCTAATAATGTTGCCCCCCAAAAATTTGGGCCTTTAAAAACTGAAAACCCAAACTTACTTGCTAAGGCGATTATAGTGTGTGCCTCAAGATCATTAGTAGGACACAAAATACTGGTATTGTGTTTAGTTATCATAATGCTTTCCTATCTTCTTTCTTTTGATATCATAGATACAGCACTAGAACAATAAAAAGGAGCTGATAGTTGCACTCTCCCCTTATCTCTCTTTGCAAAGACATCCCATTTATTAATCTGGGGGTACAATTAAAACTCGATGATAACCTTGTTGGCTATCCTTATTCAGGCAGTTTACTACATGGTGCGCTAACTAATGCAATGTATTCGGTTAACCCCAAATTATGCCAATTACTATTAGGTGAACAAGATACATCGAGTCCTAGAGGCTATTTTTTTACTGCGCCATTTTTGCCTGCAAATGGTCTAGATAAAGGTAAGCTTTTTAATTTTTCAATCAAATTATTTGGTAAAGCATGTGAGTATTTAGCTGAAATTGTTCACTCCTTGTTTATATTGCAAAAAAAAGGGTTGGGTAGTAAGTCAGTTAACTTTAAAGTTCATAAAATAAACTTGCGCCATCAAGGCCGAGATTTAATGTTATATAAATCGGGCTGCAAACTTGACTTGCTTGTACCACCAGCAACAAATTTAGCAGACCAACTTTTTATCCCTTTTGAAGCGGACTCTCCGCTTTGGTTGGCACAATTAAACATTCACTCACCTATCTTTTTAAAAGTAAAAGGTAGGCTTTCTAAAAACGCTCCACTACTTGATAACTGGATACTATCGGTAGCTAACCGTTTACAGTTGTTATGTGATAACCACTTTACAACTGGCTATGACTGTAAAGAACTGCTTTGTACCTCTCCAAATAACAAAGCACTTTATGACGCATCAAAGTTCTTTATTCAGACACGTCAAACCAATATTGCCGATAAAGCGCATGATCTAAGTGGCTTAGTTGGTCAAATACAGTACCAAACCACATCGCAATCACTATTATGGCTACAAATTGGCAGCGCATTGCAAATAGGTAAAAAAGCCAATTTTGGTCAGGGCAATTACTCCCTAGAATATGCCTTAATGTCGGCTCATGATGACTCAGTACAGTAAGTTATGTAAATAGGTTAATGCCCGAAAATAAACGCTTTAATCTATTTTGACCACATACTGCTTTTTTACTTAGGTTACTTTGACTGAAAAGGTTATAGCCTTTTAATTTAATTAGCTTTTTTCAAAAAATATTATTTAATCTACACTATAAAATCAACACTTTGTCAGTAGCCTAGACCGCAGATGTTTGAAAAATTTAAACTTTTTCCTTTCCAATACTTAAAAATGTCAGTAATAAACAGATTTTAGGTACAAGCTTTTGGAGAGCGTCATTTTTACCCCTTCTAGGCCTTGTATGGCGCGGCCTCGATCAGCTATAGTATGAGTGACCCCGACTTTAGAGGGGATTGATACTTGTGCATTCATAAGAATGTCTCCAAAATAAAAGTATGAGTGACCCCGACTTTAGAGGGGATTGATACTATATGCCATAGATTATTTTCTCTCGAAAAAGGTATGAGTGACCCCGACTTTAGAGGGGATTGATACCATAATATTCTTCCTTTTTTGTTGTACCTAATAGTATGAGTGACCCCGACTTTAGAGGGGATTGATACTAATTCTCTTATATAAAGGTAAGTAAGGTAAATGTATGAGTGACCCCGACTTTAGAGGGGATTGATACAATTAAGTCAGGTATGCTGGCAACGCTGTGCATGTATGAGTGACCCCGACTTTAGAGGGGATTGATACTGTTTAAAGCCCTTCTTTAAAGTGTATAAGTGTATGAGTGACCCGACTTTAGAGGGAATTGAGACTGGCTCTCCTAAGAGCTTTGTATTGTGGTTCAATAATTCCGGACACTATTTTAGGTGGTATCATTACCACTCAATCAGAGGTGTCCGATGGCAAGAAAACGCAGAACATTTAGTAAAGAATTCAAACTTGAAGCCGCTTGTTTAGTTTTAGACCAAGGCTATTCACTTCAAGAAGCATGTCGTTCATTGGATGTTGGAGAAACGGCTTTAAGGCGCTGGGTTCAACAACTTGAACTTGAGCGAAATGGTGAAACACCTAATGCCAAAGCTTTGAAGAAGGATATTAAACTATTTAACTCCTAATGATATGATTAAAAACCATGTTGCACTGACCACTTGATATCACCACTCCTTACTTTTCGCGAAAAATCGCTTCATACCACTGAGAGTTTCTTACTTAAGACTCGATGAAAAAACTAATCAATTGAATTTAAAGGAAATTTTAAATTAGAATAATTATAGACAAAAAAGATATATAAATTAGGTAAGATTATTTTGCATACAGTATACAATTTACGGTATAAAAATTAAGACAATATGACAAGATTGTAAAAATACGAATAAAAATAATGGATGACAGTGCGTAAGCTTGGCAAAAATGCTTGTCATGCGAAGGAATAACAAACTTTACGTTCATATAACCACAACATGTTGATAATAATAATGAATAAAACTATGAAAAAATCGGTTCTAGCAAGTGCGGTACTACTTTCTCTCAGTAGTAACATTACTTTGGCCAACGCCCAATGTGGGGACCCTACTCTGCCTCGCCAAGGTGAAGTAAGCGCCAACCAAACACACTGTATTACGAATTATGGTCACTATTTCTATGTAGAAGTCCCCTATGAGAACAGCCAACTTGTTATCAGCACTTCAGGTGGTACGTACAACGGAATTGATGCAGCAATAAGTCTATATGAGGGTAACCACTGGAGTGGCACTGTCACGCAGCGCAGTGACACAGCAGACACAAACACAGAGCAAGTATCAGAAACATCACGAGCAGGAAGACGTTACTTTAAAATCGACGGTAATATTGCGCAAACCACATTAAGAGTCGACATTACAGGGGGAGAGATTCCACCTCCACTTGGCGACTACATTATTTACAACACCAATGTCTCCGTTAATTTACCTAACCCGGCTATCAGTTCAAAATCTCAATACGGAAGCATAATTCCCACTATTTTAGCGGCAAAATATGCCGATTTTGAAGCGCTCGCCGGTGCTGCAAATGACCCACTCACTGATGTACTCGAAGCAATTCATTATCTTGCTGATGCCGATGACATTGCCGACCCTGATTTAAACCAACTATTGTATTTCCTTGGGTCATATAAATTTTATGCGCAAGCAATTACCACAACAGAAGCAAGTGATCTAAATACCGCGATGCAAGCCGTTGCAAAAATGACCGCGTTTTTATCACCGACGGGCAGTGTTATCCAAGAAGGGTATGCAAAAGCCATCAATAATTTTCAGCGTGGCAATGGCGCAAACCACTTTAAAGACCAGCTTCCCCACATACTGGCCGCAATCCAATATCATTCATTGCAAACAGACCCCTTCAAGGCTAACAACGCCAGTGATGCCATGATGGAAATGCTTGGTGCGGTTGCTAATGCCGCAATGTATGGTGACCCGGCTGCGCAAAATGCAATTAATGAACGGATTTTAGATGTGATGTCTGTTATTCGCTCATTTGCAGTATTAGGTGAAACGGCCATTGATTTGCGTTGGAGTAAAGAATCTGACCGTAAATGGATTGTGCCACACAGTTATATCGCATTGGGGAAAATTGCCACCATTGCCACTGACGAAGCAAAAGCACGCTTTGACAGTATTGTGCTTGAAACCCATGAAAAGCTCATCGCATGGTTAAGCACTGAAACCATTGAAACTATGACCACTAAAAAGTACCTAGATTCGGCTAAACGACTATGTGAAAGTACCGATCCACTCTTTGGTCATTGTATCGTACCACCAAAAGAGTCTGATATTTTAACTGTGACTCATAAATGCTCTGACTCGGTCACTATTCGAGCACAAAGCACCATCAGCCAGTCAATTCTAAATAAATCTTGCGCTGAAATGGCTACGCAAGAAACTGAGTTTCATGCATTTTTTAATACCCAAGGCAGCCCGGTTGCTAACGATAAGAACACCACGCTGGAGGTTGTCGTATTCTCAAGCCCAGACGAATATAAAAAGTATGCGCCTGAGTTTTTTGATAATGTAGACACAGATAATGGCGGAATATACTTAGAAGGAACACCAGAAAAAGAGGGGAACCAAGCACGATTCCTAGCGATGCAATGCCCTGATGCGTGGGTCGGTAAATCTTGTCAATATGAAGACCAAATTTACAATCTACGCCACGAATATGTGCATTATCTAGATGGCCGATATGTCAAAGTCGGTGGCTTCAACTATTATAACTACAACGTGTCTTGGTCTGAAGGCATGGCTGAATATTTAGCAAATGGTACTGATTTTCCTCGTACATTAGAGGTAATCAAAGGCAAAGTTATCCCGCCTCTTTATAACTTGCTATTCATGGCGTATGGCTATGATGACTTATACCAGTGGAGCTACTTTGCTATGCGTTATTTAGACGAGCAACACAATAGCGACATGCACTTGCTCAAAGATGCATTAAGAAATGGCAGCAAAGACGGTTATGTAAGTTCTTTAAAGGCAGTTGCAGAGCGTAGCCAAGCGGACTTTGAAGCATTTGTTATGGCCAATTCTGAAGCCATTGCCGCAAAAGCTGAAGTCATACCTGACGCTGGAAAAATCGGTAGCTGTGATCTCACACAGCAATATGTGCGCCCCGTTGACGCAAATAACACTGACTACACAATCACCAACAACACTGATACTCCGGTGTCTATTTTCTGGATTGATAATCAAAAAGGTACGGCCAACTTTGCGAAAAACTACAAGACATTAGGTCAAGGTGACACTTATAACGCAACAAATTGGCGAGAATTCGACAGAATTATGTTGTCAGACAATAACCTCAATTGTCTCGGCGTTGCGTCTTTGAAATCAGCGGGTAACACTTTCACGATAAACGCAGATTTAGTAAAAGATGTTGTGCCAGAAACTTTGCCGGCCCAGCATGCTTTGGGGAGCTGTGAATTAGTTAAACCGCATATTATTGGTGACGAAGCACATCAATTTAGCATTACAAATACCACAGATTACCCTGTTCGATTATTCCGTATAGACAATCTGACTGGCAAGCCTAAATATGAAAGTGCGGCCGATGGCTTTGATTATGGCTATGGCACATTACAAAAAGGGCAAAGCTATACGTCTGATATTTGGTATGCCAATCGCAGATTCATGATCACCGATGCACGCTTAAATTGTTTGAGCGTGGGTGTTCTTGATAACCCAACTGGCAACTTTACCATTGATGAAGCGATGGTTGCCAACGCAAAAAGCCCGGAAGTGCTGCCAGCAGCGAATCAGTTAGGTTCTTGTGACTTAATGGAAAAACATCTAACAGGTCCATTTGAAGCTGATTTCAAATTCACAAACACCACTGACACAACTGTGCGTATCTATCGTGTAGACAACGAAACAGGTGCATTGAGTGACAGCTTTGAGTTTAAAACATTAGCACAAGGTGAAACATACTCGAGTGCCGACTCTTGGAAATGGTTTGGTAATCGACGCGCAGCTATCACCACACAGTCTGGACAGTGTTTAGCCGTTGCCGTCATGAGTGAAGAAAACACCCTCAATGACTACGTGATCACCAATGACATTCTCGATAATGGTAACGGCAATAATAACGATGCCGATGGCGATGGCGTAATCGACTCAGAAGATGCTTTCCCAAATGATCCAACTGAAACAAAAGACACCGATGGTGACGGTTTTGGAGACAACAAAGACGCATTTCCAAATGATAGCTCAGAGTGGCTCGACAGCGATGGGGATGGCATGGGTGACAATAGTGACCCATTCCCGAATGATCCTAATAATGGGGCTATTCAAGATTGTGGCGCTGCCACAATTAATTATGGACAATTAACACTTGGCAAAAATGAATGTGTCGCTGGGGGCCGTAACTCATTCTATGTGTGGGTCGCAGCAGATAACACCACACTAACACTGCAAAGCCAAGGTGGTGAAGGTGATGTCGGTATTTACTTCAACGCCGATACTTGGGCTAGTAAGGCCAACGCACAAAATAAATCAGGTGAAGCTGGCACAGCACAAAGTCTTGTTGTCACGGCAAATCGTGGCTGGCGCTACATCACCTTGAATACGAACTCTACCTTTAAGGGGGTAACCTTTAGCGTTAAGGCAGAGTGATCTACCCTTAATTACATGTAAGTAACCAATAGGCGCCACCCTACTTGTGGCGCCTATTTTTTCTCCCCCCACCAACAATTGCATAAAATCCTCACTAGTAAAGATTCAAAAATTAACAAAAAACAAACAAAAAAACGACATACTGTTTATTTTTTGTTCTTCGCTGCTATTATTCCTAGAGACAACAACATAAAGGAATAAAGTAATGAAAAGAAGACTTTTAATAAGTGCGCTCTCTTCAGCCATCTTTGTGGCTAATACGGCAAGTGCTGCGCAAGTTTCTGCCCAAATAAATTTCCTAAGCTCTCTACTGACAACTGAAGGTGATATTCATGTGGAACTGGTACTAACCAACCATGACAACTCCCCAGTTAAAGTGCTTAAATGGTACACCGCAGCTGATGGCGTACAAGGTAATATATTTAACATTACCCGCGATGGTGAGCCCGTTGAATATACAGGCGCATTGTACAAGCGCACAGCACCGAGTGAAAATGATTACCAAATGCTCAAACCAGGCCAAAGTATTCACTACTCAATCGAACTCTCTTCACTCTATAATTTTGCACTCCCAGGTGAATAACGTGTTCAATATCAGGCAAATTCTTTGCATCTATTTAAAGCGCCACAAAATGAGCATATGCAGTCATTAAAGAACAATGCGGTACCTTTTGCATATTCAGCTTTGCGCTCTACTGCAATTTCAACTTTGATTACAGGTGATCCGATAGCAGAAACAGTCGCTGCAACCTCCACTCTGACATACAATACACAAACGCTAGCGACATCTTATACATCGTGTAGTAATAGTCAGAAAAACACCATTAATAGTGCATGGAGCAGTGCCAAAAACATGTCAGCTAGTGCGACTGGTTATTTAAGTAGCCGCAGTACGACACAATTAAAAACGGCACCGAGATACAAAACATGGTTTGGTGATCCATCAATACGCGTAGGTGCTTTTTGGTCACCCAAGGCCCATGAGCGTGTTGAAGAGAATTTTTCAGATATCACAGATGCCATAAAAAATAAGCCGCTTTCATTTGACTGCGGTTGCACCAGCTCAGGGACATTTGCATATGTATACCCAAACCAACCTTATAAAGTGTATTTTTGTGGTGCATTTTGGAATGCGTCCCGTACTGGCACAGATTCACAAGCAGGGACTATAATTCATGAAGTCAGCCACTTTAATGCGGTTGCAGGAACCGATGACCATGCTTATGGGCACTATGGCGCTAAAAACTTAGCGATTTCAAACGTTAGGAAAGCGATTGAAAACGCCGATAGTTATGAATACTTTGCTGAGAATACTCCGCAGCAAAATTAAATTTAAAGGAGGAGCGTGGCAACACGCTCTTAATTAATATGATGGTGTATCGCTTATTTATAGTTGGATTAGTGTTACTCGCAAGTGGGTGTGATCAGAACATGAAAAATCTCATTGGTTTGGGTTCTAATAGTTCACTCACTTGCACAATTAAGTCAACAAAGTCAGGGGACAATCAATATTTAGTGACCTTTATATTTACAAATACCACAAACGAACCAGTTCGGTTTCTAAAGTGGCACACGCCTTTTGAAGGCTGGTGGAGTCAATTTTTACATGTCGAGCAAAGTGGTGTCGAGCTACTCTATCAAGGTCCGATGGCAAAACGCGCAAAACCAACGGAGCACGACTATATAGAACTCGCAGCACACGAACATCGTAGCATTACATTAAACCTGCTTAATGCTTACGATGTTGCGTTAAGTAGTCCAACAACCATTACACTGTCCTCTGAGCTTTCCCACCCCGATTCACCAAATATAGATTGCTCCATGATTTTGGTAAGACAGTGACTTATTCCGAATTGCCGGCTAAATGTTGTAAAAAAATTAGGCTTTGACGTTCTTTTGCTAAAGGTTCATAAGGTGTTTGTTGCAGGCTATCATAGGCAAATTCTGTAATATCAAACTCTTTTATATCACTCGCACCAAAGATACTCGGTTGGGCTGGGCTAGGTGACATTAACTCAACCACAAACCCGCTCAATGTCATAGTCTCTATATCTGGATTAAGTACAGACCAATGTGCTGATAGGTCAATCCTTTGTTGCCCTTTTCGCAACAGCCCTCTCGTGACCAAATGTACGATAGGTTCACCTGCGGCATATAAGTTTGCTCTTACTCTGTATAAGCCTGCTTTCTCAACTTGTAGCTTTGCAGGGATACTCATTTTATCATCATCTGGCCGTGCATCACCAAAGCCAACTAACCTCGCACTAGGCGGCATGTATTGTATTTGCGCGACAATTGGGACCTGTTTACGCTTAATTTTAGCATGCGCAACAATTTGTAAATTCCTAGAGTAGCTTTTATCGCCCGAAAATACGATTTTGTCATTGAGTTGCTCACCATAAATCGTACGTTGTGAAAATATCTTTTTTGTCTCTACATCCATCAAACTCACCGCGATATTTTCAATATTATCACCCCCTATCTCTAATTCGATATGGTCAGGGTACACAAATCGATATTTTTCTAAGCGCATTGTCAGTTTATTTCCACTCTCATCAAGGGGGATTGAGAGTGGATAAAACCCATTTGGTTTTAGTCTATCTTCATCAAATCTCGTTAGTGGCTGAGAGTATTGCGGATAGCGTAATGCCGCTTCGTACTGGACAGCCACTTGCTTTGCGGCAAGTTTGATGCTGCCATCAAAATGCGATGTTAATTGTGCCTGAGGTTGCTCTGCTTTATTGACAATTTGTACTATCGATTCAGCTGAGCTTTCACGAGTTTGACCATTGTTTGTAGAGACTGTATTACTTTTTGCTTGGCTATCATCGGTAAAAAACCAAAATAGCGATAAAACACATACAGTAACTCCAACGCCTAATTTATAATGTTTCATATTCTGGCACTCTTTATGCGCTTTGCTATGCCATATGCTTCAACAAAGCGCGTGATTTATCAGCTTTATGGGATTGCGTCATAGATTAATTCGGATGCACTCAGCCTATTGGAGTCCGCTACAAATCGATACTGCTTCTTCCAAAACCAATGACCCGTTGTTTCATCATATGTTTGAAAAGACACCTGCTTACCTCCAACATTGGCAGCGTAATTCGCCACAGTCACCTTCCCCTTATGGCCTGCATTTCGAATTGAGTTATGACTATAATTGTCTGACATTAACATTGGATAATGATTCGGCATAAACCCTGAAACTCCATTACCTTGATGACCCACCTGACCATCTGATGCAATATGACGGCTACAGCTACCAAAAGAATCTACACGACTTGCGCCACATGAAGAGTGAGATGCAACAACACCGTCATCGCTGCCTTTTAAGAACAACTTCGTGGCACCAAAGAAATCATCTCCATCAGCCACAAATCTAAGCCTGGGCGCTCTATCATCAGGTACAGGCGATATTTTACGCGCATTGTTCACTTTCAAATCATGAAGTACACCAACCGCTTCTGTTACGTCACTGCCTAACCACCATGTTAATGCTTGATCAATAACAAAGCTCCAAGAGGCTGCACCAGTTAATGCACTCACGGCAATGTCAGCAAGCTCACTACCACCACCGGCTCCTGCAATGTCAAATGTTGCTACAATATTGAGAGGCTGTAACCCCGCATTTCTTAACCAATTTGCTTGATTGTCGATAATATAGCGTGCCACCAGATCCCCTGTAGAGTGTGTAACAAGTACACAACCAGAGTCACATAAGTTCGCCTCAGAGAACTGTTTTAATTTTGGCCAAATCCAGTCTGTCGCTATTTTTCCTTCAATTCTTTCATATGACGGCCAGTCAATGCGCTCGTCTGACACTTGCCCCCAATACGACGACCAATAAGATGCCCCATCTGCCTCAACATTAGTCGCAGACGCACTGATCAGTTGTTGTGGTTGTAATCCATGGATTAGGATTGTTTTATATTCTTTGCTCATCACAGAGCAGCTCGTACTCAATGCAATGATAATGCCGCATAAACTGCTTAATGTGATACTGCTTTTATTTTTTTTCATATCAATTCTCAGCTTGTTGTTGTCATTTAAATCTAATATTACCAACACATCAGATGTCAGACCTCAGATCACCAAGGCGGAATTCAGTATTGTGAATAAACGATCAAAATTCAACCAAAAATTAACATTCTAAACAAAAATTATTGAGTTTTGTGGAAAGTAAAGAAGGCATATTAAATTGTTAACATTAAATTCAAAGGGTTAAGAATTTAACCTGTTTGGTGCTTTATTGTGGAGAAGCATAGAAAAACATATGATCTTTCAATAAATCACTCAATAACTGCAAAAAAGGTGAGAGGTAGAATCACAAACACTAAGTATTTTTTAAATTCAGTGGCCATTCCAATTGTCATCGTTTTTTCTATTATAGATAAATCTTCGTTTAAACTTACCTGCCATATCTCAGTGTTCGTCGTCACAGTCCGTTATTTAACCGCATTTTTCGTTTGTTTAAATGCAAAGAGCCTATCGAGTCTCATATGATCAAGCAAATATAAACTCGACACAATTAACTAGGAGCTGCCAGAGAAAGTAGATATTGTTGCAACCATGGCGCTATTCTCATAAAAAAACGCCTATCAGGCGCTTTTTTATTAAAACTTATACAAACCCATTATCTAGTCTGCTTTTAGTACAGATGCCAGTCTTTCAACATTTAACGTCTCCACTGCGCCGTTCACATAAGCCGTCAAATATTGTTCAAACGACTCTAAATTACCTTGTAATTTATCATCGAGTAACGCCACCTGCTCTCTCATTCTTTGTGACTTTTGCTCTGTCGGAGAGTCAATATTACTCAATATTTCTAGGCGCAGTAGTAACTGCTCCGCACTTAAAATATGTTTATGCGTTGAAGACCACTGACTTGGGATTTCTGTGCCTTGTTCCAGTGCCGATAACAAAGAAACAAACTTCTCTTTATCTCTTTGAATTTGCTTTTGCGATAAAATCGAATCAACTTTTTTAGCTAAGCTTGCTTTCATTTTACGTACACTTGGTAAGGCATCAAAGGTTTCAACCTGCTCTTTAACAGCTTGAAGCTCACCAACTGACATGGTATCGACAAGTGTATCCGAAATTTGCGCTAACTCAGCTTTCTGTGTTTTCTCAACTTCAACCTGCTGTTGTTTTTGGGCATTAAACTGCTCACTGCGCAAAGAAAATACCGTATCGTTATGCTGTCTAAATGTTTGCCACAAAGTATGCTCTTGTTTTGCACCGGCAAATCCAAGTGTTTGCCATTGCTTTTGTAATGATTTTAGCTCATCGCAAGCTGTAGCTAACTCATCGCTTGACACTAACTCTTGCGCGCGAGTTACTAATTTTTGCTTTGCAGCTGCATTGGCTTGATGAAATGACTTCAACATGCCATTCACACAACTATGCGCATCTCGATATTGCTCATTAAGTGCTTTATACGCTGCACCATCAACGCTACCAGCACTTCGCCAAGCCTTTGCTAGTCGATTAAACTGACTCTCAAAATGACGCCAATCAAAATCTGATGTCTGCGTTGGTGCATTGGTTAGCTCGCTCATTTGCTCGATTATTTGCGTTCGTTCAGTTTTTGCGGCTTTACGCTGTAATTCTTGTTCTGCAAAATGTGCACGACACGGTGCAAATAACAATTCAATTTTTTCATCGAATACCGCAGCCTGAGCCTTCTCCTCGTCGGTATCAATTCGACCTAATTCATTCCAGCGTGTACGCAGTAACTTAACTTCTGCTGCGCGTTTCTTTGCATCAACATCCGTTTCTTTTAACTTTTCATCAAGCGCAAGTAATAATTCAGCTCGTTTTGGCGTGGCTGCATATTTCTGCCAATCTCTGGCATCCGCCAAAGCAGTTGAAAGAGCGGTATGCACCTTTTCAATACTTTGTTGATTACGTTCTGTCAATTCGGCATAACTTTCTAAAAAGCCATTAAAAACACCAAAAGCAACGTTGAAACGACCTTGATCTAATAAACGTTGTACGTCTTTTCCTTTACGACGAGCCTGTTTTAAGTGCACTTCTTGCTTATTTACTAATGGCTCCATTGCGACTTTAAACTCTGAGCTTATCGTCCGTAATTTCTCTGAAGCAACTTGACGAAGCGAATGTGGCAAAGGCTGGAGTGCTTTTTTACAGACATCATACGCAGCTTTTTGTGCAACCAGTTTCGTATCTAACTCCGCTAAGTTGTCTGTTGCTGTAATAGCTGCTAATGCTGTTAATGCTTCCTGCATTTCTGAGTTAGCAACCACTAACTCAGGTAAACGAGCCAATTCTTTTTGTAGCGATTCAATGCGGTTAAACTGTGCAATGAACGCCACATCTGATTGATATTCAGATGTAGCTACGCTGGCTGTTAACTCAAGCACCTTAGCAGATAATTGTACTGATTGCTCTGTATCTAACGCCTGTAATGCATTCGTCAATGTAATATCAAAGGCATCAATATCCGCAGCCAATTCAACCAATGCCATAGCTTTGTGCTGCTTTGCCAATAAAGCTGTTTGTTCATCATCATATTGAGTTCTTAACGCACTGATATGATGGTTTAGCTTTTCACTAATACGCTTAAACTTATCATCAACTATGCTAATATCTTCTTCACTTAGCCATTTCAATTCAATACTTTGCCATTCACTAAATAAAGCTTTACTCGTCTCATCTACTAATTGATAGCTGGTTTTATCACGCAGTGCATTCAATTTAGCTAATACCATTTTCGTTTGCTGTTCGACTTGCTTTGGCATAACTTTCGCTAAACGCTGCTGTTCTAAGTAATCTTGTAAATGTGCAAGGGCAGTGCCTTGTGCTACTTTCAAAACTGACTTTTCAAGTTGATATTGTTCAATCAACGGCAGCAGGACCACTTGTAATTCTTCAGAGCCTTCTCTAAAGGCTTTTTCAATTAATTTTGCATTCGCTAAACGCTTCAATAATTTGAATCGAACTTGCAGTTCTTTTTCAGCAAATGCCAATTTTTCTAAAAACTTAGCCGGCGCATAGCGGTCTATGTATTCACTACGAATGTCGTTTGACAATGCGCTATTGCTGTTTAATACCGCACTGGATATCTGTTGCTCTGCAAGATCTTTTAAATTTTGGTCTTGCTTATATGCCTGCCACCACAAAACTAAGTCGTTAACTTTATGAAGTGCCTTTTTACGGATCTCTACTGAGCTATCTTCTAATGCAATTGTTTGTAATAAATTGGCATCTTTACCTGTATCCAACTTATCGATTGCGGCTAAACGTATTTCCGTTTTAGGGTGTTTCCATTTGGGCGTAAAAAGGTGTTTAAAGATCATGTTCACTGAACCTAGCTATTTCGTTTTGGGCTTTGAATTCTTGCTGTAACTCGCGTTTAGATTTTTGAACCATTTCACCCTCTGAGTTTATGGTGAATTGTTCGTTGCTCTTCGCAACTTTTGCTTGATACAGCATAACCAGCTGCACCGTTTGCTCTTTCTGTTCTTGCGTTAAAATTGTGCCATCAGGCCACTTTCCTGTTGCTGCGCCATATTGTAAGCGCTCAAATAATTCTGGGGTCAAATTGTTAACTAAGCTATCAATATTCATATTACTTTTTCTTTTTCAAATAAACCAAGATCACACGATTAACGAGATACCAAAAGCACCCAATGCCAATCGCCGCTTTTGTCAGTGCCATTTGAACTGTGCCAGTTGCGGGCTGCTGCCAATACAAATATAAAAATCCACCTAAGAATAAAATCAACGCCAAAAAAGAATGGTTAATAAACATTTGTTGTTTCTGAATCCGTTTAGTTGATGCTATTCGAGCCAACTGTTCTTCAGTTACATCACCTAATTGTGTTTGACAATGAGAGCAAACCATACTTTTACTCGAAATTGATTTATTACAACTAGGACATTGCACAATTGCCATAAATAACTACTCCTAATGCTACAAAAAATGGCGCCCCTAAGGCGCCATTTTACTTGTTTTCTTAATGAATGTCTTTGTTCAATTACATTCATTCACCATGAGTTTATTTTTCTTGCGGATTTTCTTTTTTGAACTTAGTCCAATAGTCGTCAATTGACTCTTTCATCTCTTTGCGGAGTAAGAAAATACCAAACAAGTTAGGTAAGGTCATAACCACAATGGCAACTGCCGCTAACTTCCAAACAAGTGTCGTATCTGCAAATGATGCCCAGAAAAAGCCTGCGACGTAAAAGACCCGATATGGCATAACTGATTTACTACCGAGTAAGTAAATCATCGCTCGGTCACCGTAATAAGACCAAGCTATTGCGGTTGAAAATGCAAACAATAATAGGCCAATAGATACGATGTACTTACCATTTTCACCAAAAAAGCCTCGCGTAAATGCTTTTGTTGTAAGCTCCGCAGAATGCACTAATGATTTACCCATGATACTGATACTATTGTCAACTGGTACACCATTCTCTACTTTCACCACACCGGTATAAACGTGACGCGGTGTAATACCAAAACGAATATCTTCGCCAATAGAGCGAGAATGGATAATCGTAAAGTCATTATTAACTGCGCGACCTTGAACAACGTTAATGCCGCCATTATACAACTCGACGCCATGCCCAGTGTGGCCATTTAAATATTTATACAACGCGTCTCGTTGTGCAGGCTCATTTTCATCAAACTTACCTTGTACAATGGTCATTGATGAACGTTCAAAGTGCGTATCGAATTTTTCTGTCCATACGCCAGACGATAAAATAACTAATCCTGTCAAAGTACAGATCACGATGGTATCAATAAATGGCTCTAGTATAGATACCATGCCTTCCGATACCGGTTCGTCGCCTTTTGCCGATGCGTGAGCGATTGGCGCTGAACCTTGCCCCGCTTCATTAGAAAATAACCCTCGGTTAACACCTCGGTTAAATGCGTAAGCGAATGAAGCACCTAAGAAACCGCCTGCCGCAGCTGAGCCTGAAAAAGCATCAACAAATACAGATGCGAATGACGGACCGATATTTTCGATGTTATATAAAATCACACCTAAAGCACCAATAATATAAACAGCAGCCATCAGTGGTACTACGCGTGATGTAATTGCCGCAATACGTTTAATGCCACCAAGAATAACTAAAGCTAACAATACAGATAGAACACCACCAGTATGCCAAGGTTCAAAACCGAACGTCGCTTCCATACCCTGAGCAATATTATTAATTTGCGGTAAACTACCTGTACCAAAAGAGCTAATAACAGTGGCGATAGCAAACAATACTGCCAACCATTTCATATTCAAGCGACGGTCCATGTAGTACATTGGGCCACCAGCCATCGTACCATCATCCGTCTTCACTCGGTATTTATGAGATAAGGTCACTTCCACAAATTTTGTTGTCATGCCAAAAAAAGCGGTCATCCACATCCAAAACAATGCAGCAGGCCCACCGATTGAAATCGCAAGTGCCACCCCACCAATGTTACCCGTACCAACAGTACCAGAAAGTGCCGTTGCTAACGCTTGAAAGTGCGTGGTATCTCCTTCTTGGTCTTTTTTATCGAACTTACCTGTAACGACCTTGCAGGCGTGTTTAAAGTAACGTATTTGGGGAAATTTCAGGTAAATGGTAAAAAATAAACCAACACCTAGTAAAACGTATGGGAACCAGAAAGCTCCTCCTAATAAACCATCTAGATTATCTAGCAGTTGTCCAAATGCATCCATGACTCATCCTCATTGTTGTTATACATAAAAGGCAATTCATTGCTGAATTGCCTTTTGAAATTTTATTATTATCTTAATTTATCAACTACATTCACAATAGCTGCTAACGTATCTTGGCCAAATTGATAAGACCTTCTATCTGACCATCCATAATATAGGTCAGGTAGGTCGGCATTGTCTTTAAATGGCATTTCAATGGTATATGCCAAGGCTTTAAATGCTTCACCAACGGCACATGAAGCAACGGTCAAGTTAGCCTCACCCGGTGCATCTTTGTCATACCCAAACTCATCTTGAAACTCCGGAGTAATTGCCAATAATGCGGATTTAAATGACTCTTCTAAGTCTTTTAAACGTGCATCATAACTTGGAATACCTTCTCCGCCAGCCACAAAGTTATATGGCAAAGCTTCATCGCCATGAATATCAAGATACAAATCTAGCCCTGACTCATGCATTTTATTCAACACATGAAATACTTCAGGTGATTTATCTAACGATGGAGTGGCCCATTCACGATTCAAATTCACGCCTTTCGCATTGGTACGTAAGTGGCCGCGAACACTGCCATCAGGGTTCATATTTGGTACAATATAAAACACAGCTTTAGATAATAGAGCAGCTGCATGCGGATCTTCATCATCTAATAATTTATGTAGTAGACCTTCGACAAACCATTCAGCCATGGTCTCTCCAGGGTGTTGACGTGCGGTGATCCAAATCACTTTCTTATCGTCGCTGGGTTCTCCCACTTTTAGCAAACTGATATCTCGCCCATCAAGTGTTTCGCCTAACGTCTCAATTTCACAAATATCGTGGCTTTGTGCCCAATAAACTAAATCTAAATGGCGCTCATAACTATAAGGCGCAAAATACGCAAAGAACGTATGTGAAAACTCAGGTTCAAAATCGATAACTAATGAACCATTTTCATAGGTACTTGGTACACGAAACCAAGTTTGACGGTCATAGGATGCAACCGCTTGGTAACCTTCCCATCCTTCAGGATAAGCAGATTTTTCTAAGCCGTTAATATGTAGTTTATGAGATAAAAATGGTGTGCTTTCTAAACGAAAATGAAACCATTGGAAAAAATCAGACTCATGGTCCTTATTAATTTCAAGCTGAATATCTAGCGGATCTTGTTGTGAGATCACCTTGATATTACCACTGTCAAAGTTACTAGTGATGTTCATTCTTTACCCTAAATTGAGTCTTTTTTGCAATATGTAAGATCTAAACGTCATGTTTAACCTTACTTTGATAAATACACATCTAAAATGTTAGTTTTGTGTAACACACAACAGCAAGGGTATCATACCCATACACGTTCAAAAACTAAAAAAGCCAGCAAATGCTGGCTTTTTCGAACAAACTACAAATTAACGCGGTAAGCTTGGAAATGCAACTTCAGCCATGTCACGCATTACACGTACAACCTGACAGCTATAACCAAATTCATTGTCATACCACACATAAAGTACAGCACGATCACCATCAACAATTGTCGCTTGTGAATCAACCACACCTGCATAGCGGCTACCAACTAAGTCGGTAGATACAATTTCAGTAGATGAAGTGTAATCAATTTGATCACGTAGGTCTGAATACAATGACGTATCACGTAGGTAACCATTTAACTCATCACGATCTGTTTCTGAATTTAGATTCAAATTAATGATTGCCATCGATACATTTGGAGTAGGAACTCGGATTGCATTACCCGTTAGTTTACCTGCAAGTTCAGGTAACGCTTTCGCAACGGCTTTAGCAGCACCTGTTTCAGTAATAACCATGTTTAATGCAGCACTGCGACCACGGCGCTCTGCCTTGTGGTAATTATCAATCAAGTTTTGGTCATTTGTGTAAGAATGCACAGTTTCAACGTGACCATTTTTAATACCAAACTTATCATTGATAGCTTTTAGCACTGGTGTAATTGCATTGGTTGTACAGCTTGCTGCTGAAACAATTTTATCTTCACTTGCAATATCTTGGTTGTTTACGCCATATACTACGTTTTTAATTTCACCTTTGGCAGGTGCAGTTAACAACACTTTTGCTGCGCCTGTCGATTTAAGGTGTAACCCTAAACCATCTTCATCTTTCCAAATACCGGTATTATCTACAATTAGAGCATTTTCGATACCATATTTAGTGTAATCCACCTCATCTGGTGAATTTGCATAGATGATTTGAATGTAATTACCATTTGCTTTAATGGCTTTCTTTTCATGATCGACTGTAATAGACCCGTTGAACGGACCGTGGATTGAATCACGGCGTAATAAGCTTGCACGTTTTTCTAAGTCACCGTCTCGGCCACCACGAACAACAATTGCACGAAGGCGTAAATCAGCGTGAGAGCCGCCACGTTCAATCAATAAGCGCGCCAATAAACGACCAATGCGACCAAAACCATATAAAACAACATCTCTTGGTTTCTGGCCATCGCCTTTATTTAATAATTCAGACAGTTCAGCATTAAGATACTCTTCGATTGAACGGCCTTCGCCTGCATTCTTGTAAATATATGCATAAGCTAATTTACCAAGATCAATGCGAGCTGGTGCGAGGTCCATTTTGCTAATCGCTTCTAAGAACGGGAAGCTTTCACGTAAACGCAATTTACTTTCTTCAAAGCGTGCCACTGTTTTATGTGCTTTAATTACATCAATAACACTGGTATTTACAAGAGGACGACCATAGATGGCGATTTCAATACCTGAATTACGGTATAAACGGCCAATAATTGGCTGCATGTTTTCTGCGTAATCTTGGCGTTCTTGCCAACTATTTTGATATTCTTGCTCGTGAGATAAGGTCATTTTTTTCTGCCTAATAAACAATTTTTTGAACGGATAGCCCTTCTGGGCAATGGTATTCTAATTTAAACTGCTATGATTCTCCACTGTTACCGATTAAATCATTGCGTTAAAATGGTAAATATAAGAAGAAAGAGAGAAACGAAAATGGTATTAAGACAATCCCTTGTCTTATCAACACTGCTACTTGTGGCTTGTGATCAGCCACTTACATTGAGTCGTGTTTGTAAAGAAACACCTGGCTTTTGTACCGATTTAAATAAAGATAGCCATTGTAAAGACCAGCGTGCTGAAGTAACAATTGCCAGATATATAGAATACAAAGACCCTACAGATGATAACGCGTATCAATTATTAAAGTTGTTTGAAAAGTATGATGAGTGTGTTTCTTTGGCTGCTAAAATTGAACATATTAAATTAAAAGAAAAAACAACGTCACGTGTTGAAGGGCACCTTACGAGCCTAAAAGAAATGAATCGAATTTACCAAGATTCTCTCGATACAACACACCCAGGGTTACTTTACTACCATTGGTCTCGCAACAATAATCAAACAGCGATGAATAAACTACTCAAAATGGAAGACTCACCAAAAGTCACCTCTGATCCAGAAATTCAATTATTCTTAGCCTCGTATTACGCAAAGTTTGATGACGAAAAAACCATTAACTTGCTTTATAGAGTACTTGAGCTCAACAAAGAAGGTGAAAAGCCGAATATTGAAGTGTATACCTCCCTTACTAGCCTATTCTTTAAACAAAGAAAGTTTAAGCATGCGTATATCTTTTCTAAAGTTGCTTTGATGTCAGGGTTTGAAGACATCGATATATTGCCAGTTACACATCAAATCACCAGTAGAGGTCAGTCTCTTGCGCCACTTGATGACTTAGCAGCTGAAACATTTAATAATATCCATGATGGTACATTTGTTTCACCAAGGGAGTTTTAATCACTCACAGCTTGAATACAAAAAAAGAGCGCTCCCAATCGGGCCGCTCTTTAGCTTTAACTTTAAGTCGGAAAGTTAAATTTTTACACTTTGCTTTTTAACTCATTGGTCACTGTCGCTAACCCAACTTGCGATATTCTTCCTGTGATTTCTTTTTGTTTTGCACTCAATAAAGAAATACCTTCTGCAACCATATCATACACTTTCCAAGAACCATCTTTACTTTGCCTAAACTTGAAATGCATATCAATATCTGGACCAGCTTGTTCTTTAATCAATACTTTCACAGTTGCAAAGTCACTCTCTTTACTCAGTGGCAACTCTTCAAATATGACTTCTTGCCCTTTGTATTGCAACAAAGCCGATGCATAAGTGCTAACCAAATAATTATCAACGGCAGAAATAAATTCAACCGCCTCTGCACGCTTAAGCCCTTTAATATGTTTACCTAATAGTTTGAACGAAACAAATTTAACATCAATGTGAGGCATCAACCGACTACGAACAATGTTTTTCATGGTGCTGCTGTCTGCATTTCCATCCGCATTCACATGCTTTATATCTGCAAACATTTTGTCGCCAACTTGATTTATCAACTGAAATGGCGATTCAGCGGCAAAGCTAAATGTAGAAAAAAGAAATAAAGTGGCAACTAGTAATTTGTTCATAAGTAACATCCTCAATGTTCAATAGTGCTATGTTACGTAAAAACATCATGCTAAAGAAGATACAATAAAGCACATATTTGATGCCCTTGCGGCACCAATTAAATTTAAAGGTCGTAACATATTCCGATAACACGCATTTTATCTAATTATTGACAAAATAAATGTGAGAATTTGTAAGGAATATTGAAGAAATGTGTCAAGAATAAAAATAAAAAATTAGATTAAATTCAGTTAGATACTGAATATTGCATCCATCAAAATAGTAGAAGACGTCATTACACGCTTTAGACCCGCAGATGTAAGCACACAACAGTACTTTATGTGCTTATATTTCAAGATGATACTACCTATGCGACTTTAACGACTTGATAAAAATGGCTCGTACCTGTCATACGTGCAGACAACGCAGAGTGAATATTCTCAGCATCAAATGCAATAATTTCTTTTTCAGATAAACACAGTTGCTCTTGCTGTAAATAATCAGTCAAAACATTACCCAAAAATGACATCCGTTGCTGAGCACAAATACTTTTTGCCAACCACGCACCAGGCAGAGAAACTATGCCAATATTTGGAGCTTTCATAAAGAGCAATGACTCATCAAGCTTAGCCAACCCTGACACACAACTTATGCGACCACAAAATTGCAACAGCTCAAGCAATTTATTGGTATTTTGACCTGATAAGTCAATGATCCCTTGAACATTATCAACACCAAAGTACTGCTGGATCTTCTCTGCAATATCATTTTCTTTATCATCAATGACCAGTTCTGCTCCGAGTTTTTTCAAGGCCGTTTTACACTGTTTAGGCGACGTTGTGACAACTGTTAACCCTTGCTGTTTGGCCATTTGTATCGCCAACTGTCCAACACATGTATTTCCAGCTTCAATAAACACCGTATCGCCCTCATTTAATTGCAGCTTGTAGAGGGCAATAAGGGCGGTCATACCCGGAGTTGGTAAACTAGCTGCAACTGCTGGGTTAATGTCCGGCGGTAATACAGTCAATGCAAAATTAGGCACTTTTACATATTCACTTAGTACCCCTTCACTGGCTATATCGTTATGCCACATGACCCTAGTGCCAACTTCTGGATGCACACCTTTGGGCCCAGCAACAACAGTACCAACCGCATCTAACCCAAACACTCGAGGGTACTGCCAACAAGGTGTGCCTTGTTGAGCAAACTTGGCATCCAAACCATTTAAACCGACATACTCGATTTTCACCAGTACTTCTTGGTCGCAACACACAGGCATAGGTATCTGTGCGTTCTCCAATTTAAAGTCCGGACCAACCCCGGTCAATAAAATTGCTTTCATTTTGTTTGGAAAATCAACCATAACTCTCTCAGCTTTAATACATTACGTAATGACTTATGGCGTCCGTGCCGACTCACTATCATGAGCCAATATTGTGTCAATTATTAGAACATTCTATTAAGGTTGTCTCAACCTAAACTTTACAAGAGGCTGCCGCTTGCTGCTCTTGCTCAACCGCTTTGGGGCTTCTACGATTTACAAGCATATAGAATACGGGCGTGAATAATAGTCCAAATACCGTCACACCTATCATACCAAAGAATACCGCAATCCCCATTGCATGGCGCATTTCAGCACCGGCGCCGGATGCCATCACTAATGGGATAACCCCTGCGGTAAACGAAATCGAAGTCATCAAAATTGGCCTTAATCGTAAACGGCATGCTTCGATAATGGCCTCAAAATAACTCTGTCCTGCATCATTCTGCTCTTTTGCAAACTCCACCATAAGAATGGCATTTTTACACGCTAATGCGACCAGTACGATTAATGCAATTTGAGTGAAAATATTATTGTCTCCACCAATCCACCACACTCCAAGTAATGCAGAGAAAATAGTCATAGGGACAATTAATATAATTGCCAACGGTAAGCGTAAACTTTCATATTGTGCCGCCAGAACCATAAACACTAATAGTACAACCAGTGGAAATATGTACATCATAGTATTACCCGCTAATATTTGCTGATAAGTCACGTCTGTCCACTCAAAAGCCATACCTATTGGTAAATGTTTTGCAAGTATTGCTTCCATTGCTTGCTGAGCTTGATCTGAACTAAAACCGGGTGCGGGGCTACCATTTAACTCAGCACTTGGATAGCCATTATAATGCATCACTCGATCCGGTCCTGTCGTTGGCGTCACCGTTAGCACAGATCCCAATGGCACCATATCGCCTCTGGCATTTCGTACTTTTAAGTTCAATATTTGTTTCGGGTCTAAACGATGTTCCGCTTGTGCTTGTGCCGTTACCTGATATGTCCTGCCAAACAAATTAAAGTCATTAACATAGAGCGAGCCCATATAAACTTGCAAGGCTTGAAACACTTCCGATAAAGGGATCCCTTGAATCAAGGCCTGTTCGCGATCTATGTCAATATCCATTTGCGGCACTTGTATTCTAAAACTTGAAAATAAGCCCGTTAACGCAGGGTCTTTTCGTGCTTCATTGGTCACTGTATTCAATGCCGCGAATAATGCCTCAAAACCTTTGTTGTCACGATCTTCTATTTGTAGCTTAAATCCACCCGTAGTACCTAGCCCTTGAATGGGTGGCGGCGGGAATACAGCCACGAACGCCGCATCAATTGCCGTAAAGCGTTTATTTAGTTCCATGGCAATTGCCATCGCCGACTGGCTTGGATCTGTTCGATCCTCAAATGGTTCCAATGGCGTAAATACAATGCCTGCATTTGGGCTATTCGTAAAACCATTCACAGATAGGCCAGGGAAAGAAACGGTATTTGCAACACCTGGCACTTGCAGTGCGATTTGTTCCATTTGCTTCACAACGTCTTCGGTACGATCTAAGCTCGCCGCATCCGGTAATTGTGCAATGGCCACCAAATACTGTTTGTCTTGTGCCGGAATAAAGCCGCCAGGCACCATATCAAAGAGCTTTACCGTTGAACCCAGTAGTGCAATATAAACCACTGCAATAACAGCCGACATCCTAATCAACTTTTTGACAAGTTTTTCATACCCTGCACTACTTTTATCAAAAAACCGGTTAAATGGATTAAATAGCCACTTAGCGAACAATGTGTTCAATACTCTGGTCAAAAAGTCTGGTTTACTGCCATGAGGCTTTAATAACATCGCAGACAAAGCCGGTGATAATGTCAAAGAGTTAATTGCAGAAATAATCGTCGAAATAGTAATGGTTAGTGCAAATTGCTTATAAAATTGCCCCGACAAACCGGTAATAAACGCAGTAGGAATAAACACAGCACATAAGACGAGCGCAATCGCAATAATAGGGCCTGTTACTTCATTCATAGCGACTTTCGTTGCTTCAACTGGGCTCAGTCCTTTCGCAATATTACGTTCAACATTTTCCACAACCACTATCGCATCATCCACCACAATACCAATGGCGAGTACGAGCCCAAACAGTGATAAGGTGTTTATAGACACTCCTAGCCATTGCATAACTGCAAATGTGCCAACCAAAGATACGGGTACTGCTATAAGCGGAATAATAGATGCACGCCATGTTTGCAAAAATAAAATCACAACTAAAACAACCAATACAATCGCTTCCAACAATGTCGCAATTACCGCATCAATTGAGCCTCTTACAAATACAGTTGGATCATAGACGATGTCATATTCAACACCCTCTGGAAAAGAGTGACTCAGCCTTTTCATTGTCTCTCGAACCTGATCTGATAACTCGATTGCATTCGAACCCGGTCTTTGAAATATAGGCATTGCTAATGCTGGCTGCCCGTTCAACATTGCCCGAAGTGCATATGAATTCTGACCTAGTTCAATTCGTGCCACATCGCCTAGACGTGTCAATGCGCCATTACTACCAACTTTGATAACAACTTTATTAAATTCTTCAATACTACTTAAGCGACCTTTGACATTAAGCAGTACCTGAAATTGAGCTTCATTCGCTGTAGGCTGAGCACCTAAACTACCCGCAGCAACCTGTTGGTTTTGCGCTCGAAGCGCACTTACGACATCCATCGCTGTAAGTTGGCTCGCGGCCAATGCATCTGGGTCCAACCAAACACGCATAGCGTACTTACCACCACCAAATAATTGTACGTCCCCCACACCTGGAAGACGGGCGATTTGGTCTTTTACGTATAAATCGGCATAGTTTGATAAATAAGCAGTATCATGGGTCTTTTCTGGTGAAAACAAATGGACCACCATAGTAAGATCTGGTGATGCCTTTTCAGCAACGACGCCTAAGCGTTGAACTTCCTGAGGCAAACGTGGCAATGCGCTATTTACTCTGTTCTGAACTTGTACTTGCGCTCTATCCAGATCAGTACCTAATGCAAACGTCACGGTCAATGTCATACGTCCATCACTGGTCGCCTGTGAAAACATATACAGCATATTTTCAGTACCATTGATCTCTTGCTCTAAAGGTGTGGCGACGGTTTCAGCAATGACTTTAGGGTTCGCACCAGGGTAATTCGCAGTTACCACAACCGTCGGTGGCACCACCTCCGGGTACTCACTCACCGGCAATTGAAACAAGCTAATTGCACCCGCTATGAGGATCACCAGTGACAGCATAGCTGCAAAAATAGGCCGCTTTATAAAAAAGTGAGAAAACGACATACTATTCTCCTCGCTGCATTGTTAACGCTGGCAACACGTGCTGGGTATTACCTAATACGAGTAATTGATCTTTTGTGCTAATTTCTACTATCTTTGGAGAGATTGGCATGCCCGGCCCAACTCGCGCAGGCCCATTGACTGCAATTTTATCACCCACTTGTAAGCCCGAAATAATGGCACGCAATGTTCCGTATCTTTCACCTAGCGTCACTAAGCGATATTGCAAAACATCGTTTTCATCGGTTACCAGTACAAATCGGTTTTTCAGATCAGTACCAATTGACTTTTCGGGCACCAATACTTGTTCTTTAATATCACTTGTTGCGAGACGAATACGTGCAAATGCTCCCGGTTTTAAATGTGACTCAGCATCAAAAATGGCGCGTACTCTTAATGTACCTGTTTGCTCGTTGATCCGATTATCAACAAAATCAATCACACCTTGGTGAGCAAAACTTTGCTGGGCCGTTAGCTGCATTAATACGGGCGTTTGTTTATCACCTTTTAAGGTTGCGAAAGCATTTTGCCAAGTCCGCTCATTGATATCAAAATACGCATATAAGTGAGAATCAGATACAATGTGAGTCAATTCACTTTGCCCCGCCTGTACTGTATTTCCTGTTGTGATCTCTGCGCGAGAAACCACCCCATCTATCGGCGCTATAACCTGTGTAAATGTTAAGTCTAGCTGTGCAGCATCTAACTTTGCTTGTGTCGCAAACACATCCGCTTGACGTTGCGCTAAAACAGAACGACGACTTTCAAGTTCTTCTTGTGCGATTGAGTTGCTCTTAGACAGCCGCTCCGCACGTTTAGACTCATTTTTTGCCTGTTGTAATACCGCATTTGCACTGGCTAACTGCGCAGTCAGTTCTGCAACTTTTGTTTGGAAAGGTCTTTGGTCTAAAGTGAATAGCGAGTCTCCCGCGCTGACCTTCTGCCCTTCTCGAAAATTAACCGAGTCAACAACCCCAGAAACCCGGGGTCGCAAGCTTACCGATTCAACCGCCTCTAGTCGGCTGGTATACGTAAACCAAGATTGCACGGGGTAACTTTGTACTTGTGCAATATCAATCGGCTGCTTAAACATTTGTGTTGCAGGTGCTTTAGTTTCTGCATGCGTTTCCGTACAACCTGATAGATATGCCAAACCGGCAAGAATTGATAGTACAAGTAGTGGTTTTTTCATCTTTAGACCTCCAAATCATAATACGGCACAGTGTAACGGTCATATAAAAGACAAAAAAGCATCGATTTTTAAACTCTTTAGTGCCAAAATAACACCAATAGTCATTACAAAGAGAAGATAATGGATATCGGCACACGATTACTCATGTTTTTAGACGTCGTAGAACGAGGTTCATTTGCCAAGGCGGCGCAGATACGAAATATAGATCGCTCCGTGATATCAAAACAAATTGGTCGATTAGAAGATGAGCTGAGCGTCCGCTTGCTCAATAGAACCACGCGTTCTTTTTCGTTAACCGCAGCCGGCGCTGAAATGGTAAAAAAAGCACAAGAATTGAGAAAGCTTCTGAGTGAAACCCAGTTACTTGCCGAAAATTATCATACAGAGCCTAAAGGTTTACTGCGCATAACCAGCTCAACTATCGTTGGTCGACGGTATGTGCAGCCCGTGATCAATGAATTTCAAAAACGCTTCCCACAAGTTGAAGTTGAGTTGCGTTTAGAAGACCGACTCGTTGATATTGTTGGAGAAGGTTTTGACCTTGCATTTCGAGTCGGTGAGCCCAAAGATTCCTCGCTCATCGCCAGAAAAATAGCGCGAAACCGACTCGTCATGCTCGCAACCCCCCAATTTCTCGCAACATATGGCACTCCTAAGCACATCGATGAACTTACCGAGTTACCTGCGGCAACATATGCAAGTGAAGGCCTACGCTTTACTGGCGTTAGTTACTTTGACGTAGATGACAATGCGAAGGAAATGCCAATTAAGAGCGTGTTTCGTTCAAATGATGGAGATCTCATTCTGTTAAAAGTACTTTCTGACACCGCATTTTGCGTGGTTCCTGCATTTTTAGTTGATCAAGAAGTTAAACGCGGTGAGCTCGTGCCCTTTTTAACCGATGTTAAACTCATGGATTACAGTGCGATGTACGCGGTCTATCCACATCGGGATCTGCCTGTTAGGACTCGGCTTTTTTTCGATGCTATCAGAGAATATATTGGTAAAGATACGCCAATTTGGGAAAACAATATACCGAATTACTCTGCAATGTATGGTTTTGAGTCACCAAAGGCAAGGCCACTATTTTGATAAAAGTGACAACAACCAATGCCACCAAGAGAGATTGTTTGGCTGTTTCTTAGTTGGATGGTATTTATGCAACTTAGCTCGACGCTCTGTCGCAATGTTTGCCACTGTGGTAAAGCGTGCTCGCTGCGATGTATTCATCTCAGTAATATCGGTATTGCTCTTTGACTGTGTTCGACGACTTGGTTTTACAGAACTACACATTGTACTAAACCCAGATTTAATAACGCTTACTCAATAGACCGAGCCACATCATAAAACTGTTCATTTTAGGGGCTGTTGATCTTTCAGATTCATTTTTGCAGCAGTTTGATTGGATTTTATACAAGGCAGAGGCTGCGTAGCATGGTTATTCCATGTGAGTCAGCCGATAACATAGTAGAAAAGCCAATCAAGCGCTGCCTACCGGTTCTTTTGAGCACCCCTTTCTCTTTGTTGCTTAATATTCGCTTAGATCACTAGGCCACATATTAAGCGCCGCGATAAAAGCATGCTCAAAGAGAACAAAAATAGAACAGTAAAGATCAATAGCCCCTAATACTTACGTAGCGCAGATTTCACCATACCTGATGACTCAATCCATTTGATACACGCCGCTAAGGGCAACGCTTCGCTAATTTTAAACCCCTGAAAGTAATCACACTCTAACGTAATTAAATAATCAATCACACTATCATTATCGACCCCTTCAGCCACCACACTGCAGCCCAAACGCTTCGCTAAGAATACTGCAGTTTCCACAATCACTTTGTCTTTTTCATTGTTAATGCAATCATCAATAAATGAACGGTCAATTTTTATTTGCGCGATTGACAACTCTTTCAACAGCGAGAAGGAGGAAAACCCAGTACCAAAATCATCAATACTCACTGAAAAACCCATTTCAATCAGAATTTCGACTAGCTCATTAGCCTGATCCAAATCAGTCATCATCATGCTTTCAGTTAGCTCAAACATAACATGCTGTGCACTTTTTTGAGAATGATTAACCTGAGCTGCGAGTAAATTCACCAGATCTTTGCCTATGAAATCTTGACTCGATAAGTTGACATGTACAATTAGATTAGGCTCCGCTTGCAGCAATTGTGGTAAATCTTGAAAAACATGACTGATCACAAATAAACTGACTTGTCGAATCATGTTATTATTTTCAGCAATAGCAATAAAACTTTCTGGCATTATCACAGAGCCATCTTTTTGCGGCCACCTTAGTAACGCTTCTACCCCATGAATTTCACCTGATTTTGCTGAAACAATTGGCTGATAGTAAACCGTCAACTCCCCTCCATTTAACGCTGTTTTTAAACGGCTAATTAAATGAAATTCATCATCAGAGTCTTTGTGAAAGTACGCATCAAAAATGACTAAACTTTGTTTTGTGCGTTTTGCGCTATACATGGCAATATCAGCTTGCTTAAGTAAGGTAACAGCATCTTTGGGCTGCTGCCTGTCATAGGCACTTGTGCCTGCGCTATAGTGAATATCCACACTGAGCTCGTCAACAATTAATGGTGCATGCAGTTCGCTCAATAAGGCGTTATTTTGCGCATAAATATCTGTTTCTTGACGCCCTTGAATCACAATGACAAACTCATCTCCTCCCATTCTATAAATAGAATTATGTGGCAATAGTGCGCGAGTAAAACGTTCAGCCAGCCCTATCAGGACTTTATCACCAAACACGTGGCCAATTGCATCATTCATTTGTTTGAAGTTATTTAAATCTATGAGCATTAATGCAAAGTCCATATCTGCACTTTGCAGATCGGCTATTTTTGCCATGCACCTTTGTCGATTCTCTAGACGCGTTAAATAGTCATGATGGGCATTAAAACGTTCTTTTTCTATAATGTTAGCCAGCTCTTGTAAACTCTCTTGCGACATACCATTAATAATAATGACAAAGACAGCCCCGAAGAACAAAATAAATGAAATGCCAACATCAAGCATATTCGCTTGGCTTTGCTGCAACAAATAAGCAGAAAAAGTGATATAACCAAGAATAAAGAATAAGATCAGGCCTAATAATACTCGCCATCCTATCCGAGATGAGATCTGACAAATTTTTACTGCTGACTTTAATGAAAAACACAGGCCTAACGCACCAAATAATACTAGAAATAATGCAAGTAAATTCACCTAAGCATACCTATGCAACAAATATGCTTTGAGTATAGTTTATTATTGCTAACCTGCTGGAGCACAGGTTATCGAGGCTTCAATGTAAGACGCCCCGATTCAGTTCTGTGCAGCCCTGCTAGCTATTTCGCAAAATATGATATAGCTGATCTTTAAGTTGCAAGCGCTGTTTTTTTAACGATTCGAGATAGGCATCTGAGGTATTTTCAACCCCATCTTCAATACGAATGACCGCATGGTCAATTTCATGATAATCATCAAATAAACGTGAAAAGTGACGATCATTCATTTTCAAATGGTGAATTTTATCTTTGAACTCTGGCAACTCTTTAGCCAGACTATGACGCTCTATATTCATATTGATTTCCTATTCTTACGTTGAGTTCATACCAGTTATTATCCACTGGCTACTGAATTAATATTACGTAAAGGGCAGGATCAGTCTTTGATCTAAGACATAAGAAAGGCCCGAAATTACCTTCGAGCCGATAAGAAAGCAATTTTGAAAAAGCGTTACGGCTTTGCCGTTGATTCTCTCGTGATCAGCTTTGCTTCAAGTGTTGTTTGCAATACGCCAACGTCTGCGCCACCTATTTGGTTGATTAAGAGCTCAACCGCCTGACGCGTCATTTCTTCCACGGGTTGAGCAATGGTTGTTAAACCCGGCCAAATATGGCGTGCAATAGGGGCATTATCAAAACCTGCGATAGAAATATCCTCTGGCACTTTAAGATGGCGCTGTGTAGCCAACTTAAGTACCGCAGCCGCCATATAATCGTTGGAGGCAAACACCGCACTCGGGCGAGGTGTTATATCTAATATGGCCTTTGCACTATCAGCACCAGAGTGATAACTAAAATTACCTTCTGCCACCAATGCATTGTTGAATGCAATGTTATGGGTTGAAAGCGCGCGTTGATAACCTGAAAAACGCTGTTCGGTCGCGCTATGATCTGGGTGTCCTTTTATAAAGGCAATATTAGCATGACCTAATTCTATTAAGTGTTCTGTAATTTCAAACGCACCTTGTTCATCATTACTGCGTACCGATATTGACTCATCGTCTTCAATTGCAGACGCGACACGTGCATAATTCACATTCTTACGTTTTAGAAATTCAATCAATTCAATTGAGTCTGAAAAAGGCGGGGTTAATACTAAACCATCAAGTCGTGATGTAGTCAGTAGATTTTCAATATTTGCGATGAGCGCATCCCCGCGTAGCTCACAAGGGTGTATCAACAAATTATAATAATGTTTGTGGCACGCTTCCAATGCACCACTTTGCACCCGGGTAATATAACTCTTACTCGGGTTATCGTATAAGCAACCAATAATAAAGCTACGATTACGGGCCAATCCCCTTGCGATAGGGTTCGGTGTATAATCCAGCTCCTTAAATACCTTAAGGACTTTTTCTCGCGTTGCAGGGCTTACATTTGGTTCATTATTTAGCACACGAGAAACCGTTTTCTTTGATACTCCTGCGTACGTAGCAACACTATTAATGGTAACTTTTTTCATTCAGTCCAAACCCTAACCTTGGCTACGCTCATGAATGCATGCAGCTGCACCTATGAGTGGTATATTGTCTTGTACAACCAATGTCACCGGTATTTGCCCGGCATACTGCGACATTAACCCTTTTTCAGTAAATCGTTCTACAAACCGACTTGATAATAAGCGATCTGACATTCTAGGTAAAATCCCTCCCCCTATGAACACGCCCCCCAATGCACCAAACGTCAAAGCTAAGTCCCCTGCCACACTGCCTATCCAATCACAAAAGTGATTCAAGGTTGCATCGCACACTTCGCACTCTGACGCTTTGTCACTGACTTGCGCTGCGGTTAAGTTTAAAGGTGTTATGCCTTTAACCTTTGCCATTGTTCGATATAGACGCGCTAAGCCGCGGCCAGAAAAGACATCCTCAATGGAGATATGCTGCAACTCTGAGCGCATTTCATTGACCAATGCTCTATCTAAATCCGTCACCGGTGCCAGCGAAATATGCCCAGCTTCACAGCTCATAACAGCACACCCATTAATATCTCTCACCAAACAGGCAGCACCAAAGCCGGTCCCCGGACCCATAACGGCTATATTCGCAGTTTGTTCAGCCTGACCCGACTTTATGGTGATATTTTTATTTGGATCTAAATAGGGGGCTGCATAAGCAAATGCTGCAAAATCATTAATAACAGACAGTTCATCAAAACGCATGGTATCTTTAAGATCTTGGCTATTAAAATGCCAACCTAAATTGGTCAAATAGACTTGATTTGCTTTGATAGGGCCTGCAACAGCTAAACATGCTCGTTTGGGGGTTTCAATACTTAATTGTGCTAAATAGCAATCTAACGCAGCCTCAAACGATTGAAACTGTGCACTTGGAAAAGTGGCCTGGTGAGAGATCGTAAATTGGTAAGTATCGCAGTTGTACTGTGTGATAACGGCAAAACGCGCGTTTGTTCCCCCAATATCAGCAACGATGATAGGGTCAAACTTATTCACCTGAATGTGTGTTGTCTGGCTCATGCTGTTTTCTCTTTTGTCATTGCGCTTATCACGCTTTGTTATTATGCATAGAGCTATCACTCCCCTGCACTTTATTCCATTCGTCAATCAGTTAATTTTGCACGTTAACTGACGTAAAAAAATGCTGCCCACATAAAATGGACAGCGAATACGTTTTGACAACAAAATGATAAAACGCCCTCATTATGACACCGGTGTCACATTTCATCAATAAAAATTTAGTAGAATAACGAAATTGGTTGAAATATTTATGTAAACCCTGACAATGTTCAGGTTACATTGATTTGAGAGCCATATGAAAAATAAAGGTAAAGCCACATCATTCGATATTGCCCATTATGCAGGGGTATCACAATCAACGGTTTCACGTGCTCTCAGAAATAGTCCGTTAGTGAATGAAGAAACCCGGCAACGAGTGCACGACATTGCCAATCAACTCAATTATAAAGTAGATAAGAATGCCAGTAACTTACGGACACAACAAAGTAGTACATTGGCGCTGCTACTCTTTGAAGACCCGACGACTGATGAATCTCAAATTAATCCTTTTTTTCTTAGTATGCTGGGCAGTATCACCCGAGCATGTGCCAAAGAGGGCTATGACCTCCTCGTCTCTTTTCAATCAAGTAGCTCTGACTGGCGCGCCGACTATGAAGATAGCCATCGCGCTGATGGGATCATTCTACTGGGATACGGTGATTATTTAGATTATCAATCTAGACTACAGCAACTCCTTGATCAAGATACTAAATTCGTCTGTTGGGGTGCAACCGTTGATAACCACCCAGACCTTACCGTCAGCTGTGACAACTATGGTGGCGGGCAACTTGCCGCGCAACATCTCTATGCGTTAAATCGGACCGATTGTGCGTTTATTGGTGATGCGTCCAATCACAGCCCTGAATTTTTCTCTCGTTACAAAGGATTTAAAGATCAATTTGACACGTATGGGGTCACCCTGAACGACCGAAAAATCGCTAACGCCATTTCTACTGAAGAGTCTGGGTATCACGCAACCAATTCTTTAATTGCCAATAATATTTCCTTCGACTCATTATTCGCAGCCAGTGATTTGATTGCTATCGGGGCAATACGCGCACTACTAGAAGCCGGTATTAATGTGCCCGAAGATGTGCATGTTGTCGGCTTTGATGATATTCCTGCTGCCAGTTATGTCTCGCCTTCACTTACCACTGTACAACAAAACACCACACTCGCTGGTCAGATGCTAGTCTGTAATTTACTCTCGTTGATAAAAGGTGAAACGGTCGAATCAACATTACTCCCACCATCACTGGTAGTTAGAGCATCGTCTCACACAAAGCGCTAACATTTGACCATTAGCGCTTTGAATCTGCTTTGAAATTGAATTTATTTTGTTTAAAAACGAGTAGGTTAATCTTCGCTCGCATAAAAGCTGGTGGCTTTATTGGTATTCCCTTTCCCATCATATTTTACGGACAGTGGATAAGGAAAAACAGGCCGAGTACGGACAACCTTACCACTTTTATCTTCCTTCTTTGTGAGTAAACTGTCAGGCGCTACTCCCCCAACAACCCAGTTTTCTAATGCCGTTAACGCATCATAAGTACTGGGGCCCGGCCCTTCAATTCCGCAATGTACAACCCCTGGTAATAAGAATAACCGCGCAAAATCTCTGACGTTCAGTTGATTCTGTGACATAAACTCATCGACTGTTTCGTACCAATCAATGGTCGCGTAAGCAGGCACTGCGGCATCAGACCAACCATGTAAGATCAGCATTTTCCCGCCGGTTTGTTTAAACGCTCGCAAATCGGGGTCATCCGCGTTCATAAATTGACTCACCTCAGCTAAGTTTTGCCGTTCATCTTCATACGAGAAATCTCGCCAGTCATAGTCAATATCAAGCGCTTTCGGATAAGCGATGTATTTTAAATATTCAGTCGCAGCGTAGTAGTAAAATGGTTTCAATTGCGGTATTTGAGGCGCAGCCCACCCTAACCGCTCAGGCTCAGAACCTTAAGGTAGCCCTCCAAAAACTTCTTCACCCTGACTATTTAAAGAAGGTGCATATAAGGCATTAACGGCTGCGACTTTATCTTCCAATAAACAGTTCTTTACCTTACCAGCCTCACACTGCAATGTAGCGGGTTTAAACGAGCAAATACGCGGATCACCAATAACACCATCTATAATGCCATCATCACCATCACATTCACTCATCACCGCCTTTGCGATCATCGCCACATCATCAAGGTTTAAAATGGGTTGGTCATTGTGATCTAAAATGGCTTTGGCGTTATCCATACAATTCACTAAGTTTACGTCGGTATAGTTAATTGTTGGCCCTCGGGCAATCACACCATCAAAGTCGTTTGGATAACGTTTAGCCGCCATCACCCCCGCATGGCCACCTTTTGAGCACCCTGTAATAAACGAATATTGCGGCTTGCTATGGTAATACTTTTCCATAATCTCTTTAGCAACCACGACCACAACATGATTGGCGCGATACGCAAAGTCAATTTTTAACTGTTCATTGTTCCTTGCCCATTTGCCATCAAACCCATAAGCAGTATGACCACCATCATGACTCATCGTCGCATACTTTCTGATGATACCAGCCATACTCGGATAAGGGCTTACCTCGCCACAAAACCCCATACATGCGTTGAGCAAATATTTTTGGTTCCACAGCGCCCTTGCAGGAAGTCTCAACTGAAAACGAATTGTGGGCGTTACATAGCCCTCAACTAAACAATGGTTGGGTAGGTCTTTTGCAGCTCTGTCGACTGGCGCACCCATTAAGCGGCTATATTTATACGCCCAATTCGCGGCTTCATCACTCATCGTATAGCTTTGTACAAACCGCGACTTAATCACATTTGCCGCCGCTTCACCGCCTTCTAATTTGGAAAAATCAGCAAATTGTAAAGCAGCACATGCGCGCACTTCCACTTGGCTAACTTCAGCTGTAGCCTGTGAAATTTGGGAGTAACTTAGTGCAGCTAAAACAGCCAAAGACATAAAGCTTTGCGCACCTTTATGTAACGTATTCATCATATCCCTTTATCTCCTTTAAATATGGGAAAAGTCATAACTGATAAGTCAGCTATAGTGATATGACGATAATGAAAAAGTTTGATTTAATGTTTTTTAGTAAGAAATAAGAATTGGTCATATTGAGAGGACTAAATAGTTGGCCCCCATGCATAGCTGTTTTTGTTAGCATTAAATACTGTTTCTACATCAATTTAGGTGTACCGCTTACTTTTCCCAAACCTATGAATTTACAACATCACTCATTTTTTAAGTCTGATCACTTAACGACTACATTAGCGACTACTTGTTAATTTCAATTTGTTTATTGTGGCTCCATAAATCCGAATATTTAGAGGTGTCCAATGGCAAGAAAGCGTCGAACATTTAGTAAAGAATTCAAACTTGAAGTCGCTTGCTTCGTTTGAGGCAAAGGCTACTTCCTCCAAAAAGCATGTCGCGCTTTGCATATTGATGAAACCGCTTTAAGGTGCTGGGTACAACAGCTTGAGATTGAACGAAACAGTGAAATACCTAAATCCAAAGCAGTGACCCCAGAGCAACAAAAGATTCATGAGCTTGACGCCTGAATCAATCGCTTAGAGCGAGAAAAATCGATACTAAAAAAGCGACTGTAGCCTTTTTTAGTATGCCCTTTCTAACTCAATACGTTGCATTTGCTTTTTAAGCTCACGAATTTGTATTTGTTCTGGTGTCATTGTTGCTGCTGTCGAGAGTTGATCTCTACGTTCTTATTTAAGCTGATTAACCCGTTTGCTCACCGTTAATTTACCAACGTCCATTTCTTTGGCCGCTTCTTCTTGTATATAACTTTGGTCTACCACCAGCTGAGTTGTTTCTAATTTAATTGCCGCAGAATAGGTTACGCGTTTTAACTGCGTCATTTCTTACCCAAATTTATGTGCTAAACCACATAACATTTCTTGCTCAATCGGTGACCAAATCAACAATGCCACTACAATTGCTCTAACAATTTATTATGGGTACAAATGCGTAGGCGTATCCACCTTTAAAATTTACAACATATTAATTAAAGTGAGCGCGCTTGCTTCCCCCTGATTTTAAAATACTTGCTTACAAAACTGCTGTTTACTTTTAATACAACCGAACTGTACCATTAATTGAAAAATAACAATGAAAACAGGATATTTGAATGAAAAACACCATGCTTTTTTTTCAAGCTGAGTTTTACCACCTTAATATTTCTTTGTTCGCACTCTTTTGTTTATGCAAATGAATCAATTCGCGACTTCGTAAATGGCAATATCAATATTATCGATGGTCGCTTTGATCGATACAATTATTACCAAGGCACACACCCTGATGGACAAAAAATCGATCCTTTTGACAAAAATATCACTTGGCAAAGCACCAGAAAATTCACGGGGTCATGGTATGGGATAGCTTGGGATGACGCTAACTTTACCAACTTAAAATTTGCAGGTCCTTCAACTACGGGAGGCGTCAAATCAGCCCCTATGGCGGTAAAAAAAGGGAGTAAAACTTACTTTGTCATTAATGGTTCTTCCGAACTGTATCCAGAACATCAGCAACCACATAGCCGCATGGTCGCTTATTCTAGCCTAGCGGTCATGGTTGCGTCATTCGATAACAACACAGGTAAAGTCTCAGCCCCGGTGACCGTCCACGTAAAAGGTACGGGCGATGGACATGATAATGCGGTGATTAATATAGACGACCAAGGTCACTTATATGTATTTGTTTCAGGGCGAGGCCGCGTACGAGGTGGCTTAATATATAGAAGTAACCGCGCAATTAACGACCCTTCTGGTCTACCATTAGAAGGTGGCTTTAAAATCGTTTATTCCGATAAGTTTCAACAAAAAGACTTTTGCGAAACAGGCCTTACAAAAACTTGTCAACATCGTGAAAATAACTACCTCGGATTCACCTACCCTCAAGTATGGTGGATTGAATCAAAGAAAAAGTTTTTAATGGTTCATACTCGTTATGTTGGTGTACATAATTCGCAAAACAATAACAATTGGATAGCGGGCGACCCTAACTATATCCGTGCTACATACACGTCTTGGATCACACCGCAAGGCAGTGATACCGTCAAGTTTACGACTCCAAGAGAGTTAATTGCTTTAACAAAAAAAGCTACCCGAATTCTACGCCACAAAGCCATTACTTTGCTAAAGGCCACTACAATGTCAGTAAAGAAAACAATGGTTCTGTCGCAATAGCATTTAATGTGCATCTACGAGACAGTAATCCAAAGCAATACTCCCCTTCAGATAACAGAACAAATTTATATTTTATGTACACCAACGATGGTGACACGTGGTACAACCATAATAACGAGCTGATACTCTCCGAAAACGACTCAATTAATGAAACAGCTGAACTTAAACGCTTTGAAGTGAAAGAGTATCAAAGCATAGAAAACAACCATTCAACCGAGTCATGGTGTAGTGAACAAACGAATAGTTACTCCACGGTATGCCACCGAGTTTACCTGAAAGATCTTGATTTTAGAGTCGATAATCAAGGGAAGCTGGATCGCGCAGAGCTACTTGTTGCAGGTAATAGCAGTACTACATATGGCCCTCACCCGAGTAAATTCATTGCTGATCAAGACGTGTACACCAGTCGCTTTTCTTTATCTGACTCACAATGGCTTGAAGAAAGAGTAACAAACCGATTTGCTAATGAGAGTAATGGCGCAATGTTATCTGGTTGGCCCAAGATAGATCATAACTATTCGTCTGGCGCCATTAAAATAGCTGGTAACAGTGTTAAAATTGCAGTGCCCATTGCCTCACTCAAGGATGGCTTTGCCGGCGGAGAACGTATTGCTTTATTGAATAATCCTAATGGTGAATTAGGTAACTGGCAATCACCTATTTATACCGATAACTATAAAGATCCAGGTTACAGTGACAACAATGTCAGAGCAGTTCATCACGCTGACGGAACAAGCGGCATCGACTTACTATGGAGCCGAGGTTTAGCTACGGGGCCGAACCCAGATGGCAGCGCGTCGCAAATATATATTGGTGACTGGTCAGCTAACAAAGCGATGTTACCACAAACAGATATTGCACTTAGTGGGCAACAGCTTATATTAGCAACACAAGACATGAACCGTAACAATGATCAAGGATGCCATTCACAATCTGGCACAGAACAGGTTGGCAACAAGTGCGTCAAAACACAACGTGCTTATTTTAAGTGTGCCGATGGTTCGAATCAAACTTACGGCCTAGCCTGTCCGCAAGCTAGCACCAGTAATACATATAGTGCCCATAATGGCCTATATTATTGCCGCAAACCTGCAGTTATGAGCAATACAAATGGTCAATGGCGTTGTGACGTTGACTTACCGAAAGATTCAATTACTGAACGTAATTTGAAAGAATATGCATATACTTGTAATACGAACAGTGATGGTAAAGTACATTGTCAGCGAGGACTAGAGTACTCAGAAAAGTACTACTGTGGCGATGGATTTTCAATCGTAAACTATAATCAATGTGGTAAAACATATACACCTAGATTTACCAAAGCGTGTGCAAACCAAAATGCCACCATAGTGGGTGAGTATTGTTTAATACCGTAAACGATTAAAAATAATGTATGGCGGTATAAACACATACCGCCATCACAATCTCTACTTTAGCTGCTCACTGACCAACGGATAGTGATCCCACACTTGTTTATCTGCTAACGAGCGCACCAGTTTGATGTATTCTGCATGTGTCCAAGCTAATGGCGTAGCAGAGTTAGTGCCTTCACCAAATTTGTAACCGTGCGGATTAACCCCTACGTTGTCCCAAACTTGTTCTGGCAGCATCATGCCTTCATTGGCAAATAGCTCCATGCCTTTGACATAAGTGTGCTTTATTTTATCGGCTGTTTTCGTATTAAACGTATTATTTTGCACTGCTAGCGCAATATCATAGTGACCACGCTCACCAGTGAAAAATGGCCAAACTCGACCGCGTTGACCAGCGGTGTTTTTGCCACTTTCCGCGTAATTTGTACCGCTAATTTTGTCTTCGCCGTAACCATCATTACCATAGCGACGATAACCTGGATACGTGCCCGACTCGCCTTCAAAGGTAAAACTGTATTTTACTCTGAGTTCATCAATCATGGTTTCGTCATCATATTCAGGCAGTGTTGCTACAATACTGGGTGCATCAGCTGAGCGTACACCATAGCGTACTAATTCTAAAAATCCGCCATCAATAATGGCTTTTTTATTCATGCCAGCTCGGCCATTATTAGTGTTTATCTTGCTGTTGCTGCTTGGGTTTGAATCTTGCCCAATGCGGAAGAAGTACTGTCCATCCGATGCTTGGCTATTGCCCTGTTCTGCAAGCACACCTTCATGGGTAAACATTAAAGACTCAACTTGCATATCGTACTTACGCGCCGTCTCTAAATATCGCTGGGCAGCCGCCATATCACCACTGCGTTTTGCGATATCAGAGGCAGTGACTAAGCCTGATATAATCGCTGCTGTGGTAGAAGGTGAATAGCCACTTTGCTCTTCCCAACGTTCTTGCTGTGTTGCAGGCGGCGTAATTTGCGTATCATTCCATAAGATTTTAGCCTTACCTCCTTCCACCAAAAACTCGGCTGCCGGTTTCAGCATTTTCTTATACCAATATTGTAACTCTTCATCACTGAGTACATTCGCTTGATGCAGTTTCCACGCCAGCATAATCGGCATTGCTGTTTGATCTAACTGTACCCCTACCCACTCTAGCACGCCATCGACATGGGTTTTTTGTAAAAACCACCCGATGTCGCCTTGATTGCCCGGTGTTTGAGCACTCACTTGCACTTTCTCTAAGTATTCAAATGCCGTTTTAGCCGTATCTGCATCGCCCATAGCCATAAATGCCATGGCCACTTGGTAAAAGTCTCTTACCCATACAGCTTTGTAACCAGTGTGCCCTTTAATGGCTGGCACGGTGTCGCCCCAAGGGTTCGAGAGCGATGCAATCAATGCACCTGCATGGGTTTTATCTTCTTGTGCTTTTAACACCAAAGCACTGGTATACAAGAGCTTGCCTTTATCTGCGCTAAAATTCGACAAACGCGTTATGGGTGACAGTGAGGCGATATAGTCTTCCCAGCCAATAGCGTTCCCCATACCATTGTATGTATCTAATACCGCTTGATAGCCTTTAGATAACGTCTGTTTTGCCTGTGTAGCACTGGCCGTTTGTGAATCAGCAAAGCTCAGTACCAAATCAAAGGTCGCTGTGTTTTCTACCGCCCCTAAATCTGCCAGCATACTGACATTGCCACTGAGAGCGCCTGTCGATGTGTACGTTTGTGCCATTTTTTGCTGCTGTTGCAGAGCTCTTAAATTATCACTTTGCCCAGTAAAACCCACTGATGCTGCACGAAACCCATTTTTAGCTTGCAGTGTTAGATAGTGTTCGCCTTCAAACGCCACCAGCCCGTGCTCAGTGACTTTTGCGCTGTCTCCCACGCCATTATTATTGATGTATGGGTTGGCTGACACATAGGCATGTAACTTAGATAAATGCGTTTTTATAATGCCTCTGACAAACAAGCTTTGTCCTTCAGAGTCTGTAAATACATGCTTTTCCAATGTAAAGCGGCCTTGCTTATCGACACTGGTAATTTTGTAGGCCAATGACAACGGCCGCCCTTGTGCATCTTTATATAAATAATCTACCGACACATCCAGTTCATCAACATGACTTTCTTGCACCGTAAACGCCGTACCTGAGCTGTCAATTCCGGTGACAATAAACTGCATATCTTTAAGCTGCGCTTGATGAATTAACCCAAACATGGTTTCAGTGATCATCCCCTGTGCAATAGAAAACCACACTTTTGATACCTCTGTGGTCGCCGCACTATCACTATATTGGCCGTCTAAATACGCTTCGTAGGATGTACCAATGCCGGTTTTGCCTGCGTATGCCCAATAAGGGGTATCACCTGGCGCACCTGGCGCTACATTTTGCGTCGTCAGTTGGTTGTCTGCGTGTTGGCAACCCACTAATCCACCGGCCAACATGGCACTGGTAACGATGGCAATCGCACGCTTGCTAAATTGTTTCATGATATTCCTCTAAGCTATTGTTGTTTTTATACGCAGTACTGATACGGCAGCCAGTAATAATGACACACCGCCAATGAGCAAGGCATAAATAGGCTGATTTTCAAAAAGTTGTCGAAGGATAAGCCCCAAAATACTGGCAGCAAGTAATTGCGGGATGACAATGAAAAAGTTAAATATCCCCATAAATACGCCCATTTTATGGCTCGGCAGCGAATTACTTAACATGGCATAAGGCAATGACAAAATAGAAGCCCATGCAAAACCAATCCCAACCATAGGCAACCACAATAAGGTCGGGTCCGTAATGAATAGAAAACTGATTAAGGCAATCGCGCCCAACACTAAGTTCAGTGCATGCGCACCTTTTAAGCCAATGCGTTTAACCATCATCGGAATACATATCGCCGCCAATGCCGCAAAACCATTGTAGGCAGCAAATAACACCCCGACCCAATCAGCACCATTATTATATGCTTGGCTGGTGGTATCTGTTGTGCCGTAATGAAAACTGGTTACCGCAGACGTGGTGTAAATCCACATTGCAAATAATGAAAACCAACTAAAAAACTGCACTACTGCCAGTTGACGCATGGTGTTTGGCATTGTAAACACATCATAAATAACCTGATAAAACCCACCTGCGATCCGGTTTTTGTTTTGTAATACACCCGCAATCAGTTGCACTAATGCAAAACTCAGTAATAGCCCAGCTAATAAGTACAGCTCTTTCTCTAATTCAAACGTCGCCACCGATGACAGTAAAACACCACCCATAACCCCAAAAATTAAAGCACCTTTAGCAAAGTTAATGACTTTTAGCGACGAATTCTGAGTTGATTGCTGTTTGGCTGGTGTATCAAACCTTGCTAACTCAGTAGGGCTATATTCTCTGGTTTTCAGGATGGTCCACATAACGGCAATAAATAAAATGGCGCCACCAAAATAAAATGCGTATTTAACTGACTCTGGTATTTGTCCTGCAGGTGCCGTATTGCTTACGCCAAACCAATTCGTCATCATCCACGGCAGCGCAGAAGCTACCACCGCGCCCACACCAATGAAAAAGCTTTGCATCGAATAACCCGAAGCACGTTGCTTCTCATTTAAGTTATCACCTACCAGAGCACGAAAGGGTTCCATAGTGACATTAATTGATGCATCCATGATCCAAAGCACGCCAGCTGCAATCCACAGTGTTGGCGAGTTGGGCATTACCAATAACGACAAGGTAGTAAGTATTGCCCCATATAAAAAGAAAGGTCTACGCCGACCCAGTTTGCCCCACGTTTTATCACTCCAATAACCTATTATGGGTTGTACGATCAATCCTGTGAGTGGCGCTGCAACCCATAAAATAGGGATTTCATCAACCGATGCGCCCAATGTTTGAAAAATACGACTCACATTGCCGTTTTGCAGTGCGAAACCAAATTGGATCCCTAAAAATCCAAAACACATATTCCATATCTGCCAAAAACTTAAATCGGGTTTTTGTTGTTGCATGGCTAATCCTCTTTTTGGTAAACCACGCTTTCACGCGGTGCTAACGTCACTGTAATATGCCCTGTCGCATCAACTTGACTATTTGCATGTGCTTTTAATAAATCTGTCACCGGTAAACCTTCTCGGCTTTGCCAACTTACTGGCAGCTTAACTGTCACCGTATGATTTTGCTTGGCATCAAAATTACTGACCACCAGCAATTGCTGTTGTGCGTGCTCTCGGGTAAACGCCATAACACGTTGACGCGCTGTATCACTAGCTGTTTGTAATGACACTTGCCCAAGCTGTCCGTGAGCAACCGCAGGTGCTTTATTTAACGACATCAAGATCTCATAGAATTGACGTAACGCGCGTTGCTCATCAGACAACATCCCCCCATCAAACGCGCCATTGTTCATCCAAGCTTGATGTGCTGGTACGCCAACATAATCAAAAATACTGGTTCTACTTGGCTGACCAAAGCCCGCATTTTCTGAGCCATCTTCACCAACAGTTTGACCAAAATACAGCATACTGGGCGACTGGCTTATTAAATGCGATACCACCATAGCGGGTTTTCCCATGTCCGCATCGCCCACAAATTCAGGACTTGCTATGCGTTGCTCATCATGGTTTTCTAAAAAATGCAGCATATGGGGCGCTATATCTTGCACACTGCGATGTGCTGATATCACTTGTTTCGCACTGCCTGTTTGTTGCATCAGCGCCTTTAAGCTGTCGTAAAAACCCACTTTGTCATACAGGTAATCCATTTTACCTTGTTGAATATAAGGTCGGTATAAAGTTGGGTTATACACCTCTGCTAACAAAAAGGCATTCGGATTTTTGGTTTTAATGGAGGAGTTTAAAAAGCTCCAAAATTCAACAGGCACCATTTCAGCCATATCATAACGGAAACCATCAACACCTTGCTCTAACCAAAAGTACACGATCTCCCTAAACTTATACCAACTGCTCGGTAAGCGATGTTGCTGCCAAAACGCATAGTGCTCAGCAGTACTTTTGTGCGCAAAGTCATCTGGTAGAGTCGGAAAATCATAGCTACCATCAGGTTTTACGCCATAATTAACTTTAACGGTTTCATACCAATCATTGATATCTGGTTGTGCAGCGCGTGCGCCGTTACCTGTCCACTTCGCAGGGTACTCATTAAACTGACCATCAGCTAATGCATGCGCTTGTCCCCCAAGAGGCTGGTACTCTGAGCTGAGAGGCACTGAGAATGCCTCATTTGTGACGTAATAAAAATTATTATCCCGCGCATATGTCACACTGGTATCGTCATTTTCGCCAAAGTTAGTCACGCCTTCTGGCATAGAGATTGAGTGGTAATTACGTGCCACATGGTTTGGCACAATATCGATAACCACTTTCATCCCCGCCTGATGTGTACGTGTAATTAACTGTGAGAACTCCTGTAGTCGATGCTGCGGATCTTGTGCTAAGTCAGGATTCACATTGTAATAATCTTTAATTGCATAAGGTGAACCGGCTCGACCTTTTACCACGTCTGGGTCGTCACTTGTTATGCCATTTACACTTTCTGGTAATACAACTGCGTGATGCAATACTCCGGTATACCACATATGCGTGACGCCCAGCGTTTTAATTGCTTGTAACGCTTTTGGGGTAAAGTCATTGAATTTACCTACGCCATTCTCAGCGGCCGAGCCCCAAGGAATGTTTGCAGTATTGGTATTGCCAAATAAGCGTGTGAATACCTGATAGACAACAGGTTTCTCTGGCATATGTGAATTAACGGGTATAGCCTGTTGAGGCAACAGTGTTGGCTTAACGTGCGCCTGTTGCTGCGAGCAAGCAGCCAATGTTAAACAGCCCAACATCGAGCTGAATACCACAGTTAAATGTGTCGGCAAACTTAAAAATTTATTTCTTATCATAATTATTTCATTATTATTAAGCATCTATTGCAGTCTACATTGCCATGTACGCTAGATTGAACCACTTGCATACGTATTCAGCACATCTATTCATTTATCAGTATGCTTAATGTGTATTAACTGTGCTGAATGCGCCGGTATGCTCCTCATTTCATTCAACCTGATTGGCTTTTGTGTTAATAACTCGTGCCCAGTGTGACTGCCTTTTGTCACTTCTTGAAAACGCACAGGGTCAACCGTGACAGCACGACCGTGTTTGTTTAACAACACCAAAATTGTGTCTGTCGCGTTGCTTCGTGCATAGCTATAAATACCGTCAAATGGACTAAAGTGAATTAATTTCCCCTCGGCTAATACCGTATTACTGTTACGTATTTGAAGTAACTGACGAACATAGTTTTGCATCGATTTTTGACGTTCAGTAAGCCCTATCTGTGTTTTCGCATCTTGAGTCTGCCCAGCAAATCCGCCAGGAAAATCAATACGAATATCCCCGTGATCATTTGAGCCTGTGTTATCTAACAACACTTCAGTACCATAATAGATTTGTGGGATGCCACGCGTTGTGAGTAACAAGGTTATTGCCAGCTTAGTTTTCGCTAAATCTTGCCCAAGTTCAGTGTAAACACGACTCATATCGTGGTTGTCGGCGAAAATTAGTAAATTATTCGGATTTGCATATAAAAAATCATTCGCGAGTGATTGATACACTCTCACCCACCCCGTGTTCCAAGATTCCGGTTCATTCAGTGCTTTTATCAATGCCTCTTGTAATGAAAAATCCATCACGCTCGGTAACGCCGAACGATAACCATCTCTATTTACTTTGCCCGCTTGCCAATAAGATGCAATGGCTGGGTCCGCTGACCACTCTTCACCGACAATGTTAAACTCAGGATACTCATTCATTATTCTGCGTGTCCATTGTACTAAAAACGCTTTATCTGAATAAGAGTAAGTATCGACCCGAATACCACTTAAGTTAGCTGTTTCAATCCACCAGATTGCATGTTGGATCAAGTAATTAGCTAAGAGTGGTTGGCGCTGATTTAAATCCGGCATGGTTGGAACAAACCAGCCATCCGTAAATTGCTTTTTATCATACTCACTGGCATTTGGGTCTTGAACCGTCTGCCTTGCGTGACTTGTTGAGCTAAATTTTCCGCCAAAGTTCAACCAATCGTTGGTCGGAGGGTCACCCACCCACCAATGCTCTGAACCGGAGTGATTTAATACCATGTCCATGATCAACCCTAGGCCTTTTTGTCGAGCTTGAACACTCAGCTCAATATAATCGTCGGTACTGCCCATTCGTTCATCTATACGATAAAAGTCCGTGATTGCATAACCATGGTAAGAGTAGCTTGGCATGTCATTTTCACGTACCGGTGTTAACCACAACTGGCTAAACCCCATCGTCTGTAAATAATCTAAATGGCCGATAATGCCCTGTAAATCTCCGCCATGGCGACCACCACGGCTTTGAGGATCAGCGGCCTCTCGCATTCCCAGTAGTGTGTCATTTTTTATGTCGCCATTTGCAAAACGATCTGGGTTAATTAAGTAAATAACATCTTTACTGCTAAACCCTTTACGCTGTGCACTGTTGTCAGCTCGCGGGTATAAAGGATACGTAACTTCATACGACTTACCCTTTAATTGGTACGTAAAGTGCAGCTCACCAGAACGTGCTTGCGGACTGACTTCAACATTTAAAAATGCATAGTTGTTACTGTCCCCACGACTAACCCCTACCAGCGACACACCTTGATATGGAATCAGTTTCCAGTTGGCCTGCTTAATATTAGGTTCACGTACTAATATCTGTAACGATTGATGTGCCATCCCTGTCCACCAATTTTGTGGCTCAAATACCAAAGCCTGGACATTACGGCTTGTAAAACTCAATGCCAACAAAACACTGGCGATAACTAACAAATGTTGCTTCATGAGATCCTCAATTTATTCTTTTTGTAATGATGCTAAAAACGCATCATGTGTTGGCAGTGATGCAACCGTTGCATCAATTAACGTTTTTAAATTAACAAGCAACTCATTTCGTTGCTGAGCACTCAAGCTATCTATCAGTGGGTGTTGTTGCTCGGGTATCAGACCTTGCCCTATCATCACTTGTTGCCAAGCCATTTCTGCAAATAGCGCATCAGCTTGGTGAGGTAATACGCCCGACTCTTTAAATAGCGCAATTCTGTGTTTTAAGCGCTCAGGAATCGCCATTCCTGAACACAAACGCCAAAAGTCACTATCGGCTCGGTCGTTAAGCTTGTAATGCAAGATAATAAAATCTCGAATTTGCTCAAGCTCTTGTCCTGTTTCACGATTAAACTGCTCAACGCTGCTTTGATTTATGTTGCCTTGGGGGAAAAGCTTCAATAAACGCACGGCTGCGGTTTGAATTAAATGAATGCTGGTCGATTCAAGTGGCTCTAAAAAGCCACTTGAAAGGCCTATGGCAACCACATTTTTATGCCACGGTGTCAATCGCTTACCTGTCCGAAAACGGATCACTTTAGGGCTCCCTAATACCTCTCCTGATACGTTTTCTAACAACGTTGCTTTTGCGCTTTCATCACTCATATGTTTACTTGAATAAACAATGCCATTACCCACTCGGTGCTGTAACGGTATTCGCCACTGCCAACCAGCACGGTGCACAGTAGAACGCGTAAAGGGTTCAATTTTTTCACTATCATGCGTACTTTGTACCGCCATCGCTCTATCGCATGGCAACCAGTGAGACCAATCTTCAAATCCACAGTTGAGTGTTTTCTCAATCAGCAAAGCCTGCATGCCGGTACAATCAACAAATATGTCTCCTGACACTTGCTGACCATCAGTTAATGTTAACTGCTCTACAAACCCAGTTTCTGTAGCGATACCCACTGAATCCACCGTACCTTCAATTCGAGTCACCCCCATACTTTGCGCATGCTGGCTTAAAAACTGTGCATATAAATGCGCATCGAAATGATAGGCATACGACAAGCCCTTTAGTCGTGTATTCGGTATGTTTTGTAATTTGGCAAATTTATGCTGTTTCGCTGCTTGGTAATTCAGGGAGAAATCCCAAAAATCATGTTTATTTCCCAGCGCTTTAGCGGCTAACCAATGATGATAGAAATCGCAAAATGGAAAATCCTTGCCGATATTGCCAAACGCATGCATATAACTGGGTTTAGTTTTGCTCCAGCCTTCAAACTGGATCCCTAATTTAATGGTCGCTTTCGTGGCTTGTATAAATGTATTTTCATCAATACCCAGCGCCCCATTAAATGGCAAAATAGGCGGGATGGTTGCTTCGCCTACGCCGACGGATGCAATATTGTCAGACTCTATCAAGATAATATTAAGTTGCTTACCCATCACTTTTGCAAATAAGCTCGCTGTAAGCCAACCTGCTGTACCACCGCCCACAATCGTCAGTGTTTGTCGTGTTTGACTCTCCATTAACTTATACTCCAAAACGATTTGTCTACCATACCTTATGCTCAGCCCAACTAAACGCTTACTAAAAAGCCCTTGCTGCATACACAACAAGGGCTTTCACTCTATTTGCAATTTAATGCTTGATTAAAATTTGTAGCTAAAGCCCACTAAATAAGTACGGCCATAGTCTTGGTAGTCACGTACTTGTAATGCATTGTCACCAGAGAGCGCTGTAAATGGTTCTTCAGTAATATTCTGTACTTGTATACTAACCGACAACCCAGCCAACTCGTCGAATCCGCCTTCAGCAAAATCGTAGCCTAACTGCGCATCCCAAATCGTTTCACCTAAAATATCAACTTGAACAGTATCAAAGCCTAGTCCATATACGTCGCCTTTAAAATCACTGCGTTTACGCATACTTGTTCTTGCTTGGAAACCGTGGTTTTCATAGTAAAGTGTGAAGCTTTGTATGCGGTCCGATAGACCCGGCAGATCATATTCATTCCCATTTTGGTCATCAATATCAGACTTAACACTCGTATGACTTGCCATCAAACCAAAACCCTCAAGGCTGTCATGGAAAAGGTTAAATGGTAACGTTAAGGCCAGTTCATAGCCCCATAAATCTCCGCCACCACCATTGACCTTACCTGAACCACTACCCGTTGAGTTTGGCGGTAACTCTCCTGAGATAGGATCTACTACCCCTGTCATGTCTATTTCGTATGTTCCGTCAAATATCCACTGCTTTAAATCTTTTTGGAATACGGCAACAGAGAAATAACCTTCAGCACTAAAGTAGTTCTCATAGGTTAAATCCAAACCCACCGATTCTTTCGGCTCAAGTGTGGGATTACCCCCACTGACTTCCCAATAGTTTCCATTTTCATCGGGTCTTTGGTTATATTTGGCATTAACCGACGCGTTCATTTCATCCAAACGCGGTCGAGAAATCGTTTTTGCCACACCAAAGCGAATCGTTTGTGTTTCATCAAGTGCCAATGACAAATTTAAGCTTGGTAATAAATGAGAATAATCATGCTCAACCATGGTTGGTGACGTCACCACCTTACCATCGACACTGTTAAAGGCATTACCTTTCCCCGTTTGTTTTGTCTTGACATAGCGCAAGCCAGCGTTTCCTGTTAGAGGTAACCCTGCAACTTCGGCATCTATATTGGCTTGAATATAAGCAGCAGTTACTTCTTCCTCCACAGACCAAGACTTCGTTGCATGGCTCGGATTGGTTAAGCTTTCTGCGAGTAAATCAAATTTGCCATCAGCAACCATACGACGTGAGTCATACGCAATCATATTACCCATACCAATAAAGTCTAAATTGGCAGTACCTAATCGATACTCCTCTGGTACAGACATCATGCCAGGGTTATTGGGGTAAGAAAATTCTCCTGAAGTCATAAAATAGCCTTCAGATACTTTTGTTTTCTCTCGCTCTCGACGTGAGATACCAAACTCTACACTATTGATATAGTCATTTTCCAGCGCTTGCTTAGCGGCAAATTTCAACGCATTCAATTCATCATCAACCGTTGGCGCATTAATAAAACCATCTTGCAGTTGATTTTCGTATTCAGTGCCTACAACACCATATTTTTCGTTCAGAGCTGAACTCCAACCCCATGACAACGGGCCACCTATTTGAATTAAGTTATAATCACCATAATCTAACTGGTGTGAAAATTGCGCCCCAGTATTGCTGCCTGAAAATGTATAACCTAGGTTGTCTGCAACGCCTCTATCATCTCCTCGTCCAGTACCTGAATAGCTTTCTAAGCTCCAAACTTTACGTTCAACACTCGAGTGGCTTGCATCAAACTCAAATGACAGTGTTTCACTAACGTCGTATTTCGCATTAAAGCCAAATGAGTTCAGTTCCGCGTCTCGATCTTCATAATCGTTACGAACAACCACTCGCTGACCTTGTGTCACGGCACTATTAACAAAGCCTGAATTGGTATCAATAGTAGCACTTGACGCAGGAATTGAGCCTTGCCCCCATGCAAATGGGATCTCAATACCTCTGAGGATTTTTTCATCTTTGTAGTCAACATAGAGCGCATCAAATACCATCGACAATTTATCGCTCGGTGCCGCTTCAAGTACAAACATGGCAGAATCACGTTCAAGGGTCGATGAACGTACAAAAGGCTTTGCTCCGCCTAAAATAGAATAATTTTTACCGTCCGCACCTTCAAATTCAGGGTAACCCCATGCATTCCAACGTTTTTCCTGATTTGGCGAAGTCATCGTAGATAACGCAACGGCCACCCCAATCGTATCGTCTGCAAATTTGTCTATGTAGGATACCGTCCCTCTAAATCCATCATCGTTACCGTCTGGGTTTAGCTTTTCAAAACTGGTTTGCTCATACTGACCATTAACCTGTATAACTCGTTCATCAACGCTTAACGGCTTAACCGTTTGCATATCTATAACGCCTGCTATTCCTTCAGCCTCTAAGCGTGCACTCGGCGTTTTGTATACGGTTACGCCACTCATGATCTCTGATGGATACAAATCAAATTCAACACCACGGTTATCTGAAATTGACACTTGTTCACGGCCATTAAACGTGGTCGCACTTTCATTCTCACCAAAACCGCGAATGCTTACTTTACTCGCACGGCCATCAAGACGCTGTGCTGTTAATCCTGGTAATCGTGCTATTGACTCTGCAATAGATGAATCTGGTAATTTCCCTATGTCTTCAGCTGAAATTGATTCAACAACTTCTGAAGAGAAGCGTTTGGTATTGATAGATTCAATTACACTTGCTCTAAAGCCTTTAACTTCGATAATTTCGACTTTTTTATCTGAATCGATTTTCTTTTCTTGCGCTGCATAAGCAGTATGAGAAACAACCCCCGCTCCAATAAGAGCCAGCGTTAACATACTTGGTTTGAACATAGACATAGTGTTTTATCCCAATTACCCAATTTTTATTGCCAGAGTATATGTCGTGATAGATGTTTGGTTATTGTCAAACAGACTTATCTCTAACTTCTTTTGTTGTCAGGATGAATAGTAGCGCTCTCTTAATTTCATAAACAACTTTATGCATACGTATTCAAAGGGAGCACTCCCGTAACATGTTTACATTTCCATCACATAAAACACAGCTAAGCCAATGTATTATATAGACATAATACATATTGCACGCCTTACTATATTATCACAGCTATTTTCCTCATTTTTACAAAAAACTTAACGTTAAACCACACAAAACGTCATACTTTTCACCTAAAAGCAAACACGAACAACTGATACCAATTGATTTTGTTAATTGGTATTACCAAAATATTGTTCTACTTCTTCGCTATATCAGTACTTATAAAACTAGGCGATAACCTAGGTAACTAATTGGTAAACTTCCCTAACAAATTGGCACTCGTCACAATATGCACCTTTTTCGTCCTGAGAGAATTCGTTATTTTTGCTGCATACGTATGCAACCTTTTTACAGCTTTTCTCGCATCACGTATGCTTTGAGCCAATATTGCACAACACTCACATTGCTTTTAATGAGTAAAACCTGAGTAAGTCGTATCGAGCACAAATTTGGAGAAAGTGCATGGCTCAAAATGAATGGTGGAAAGGCGCGGTTATTTATCAGATTTACCCTCGTAGTTTCCAAGATACAAATAATGATGGAATTGGTGATTTACAAGGGATCATTAATAAACTCGATTATGTCAAATCCTTAGGCGTTGATGCCATTTGGATATCCCCTTTTTTTAAGTCTCCTATGAAAGACTTTGGATACGACATTAGCGACTATTGCGATATTGATCCGATGTTCGGTAGCCTAGATGATTTTGATACTTTAATCGCTCAAGCACATCAACGCGATATCAAAATCATTATTGACCAAGTACTCAGCCATACCTCAAATGAACATGAGTGGTTTATACAAAGTCGTGAAAATAATCTCAACACCAAAGCAGATTGGTACGTATGGGCCGATGCAAAAGCAGATGGCAGTGCCCCTAATAATTGGTTATCTATTTTTGGCGGTTCGGCATGGCAATGGGAACCAAGACGTTGTCAGTATTACTTGCACAACTTTTTAACCGAACAACCCGACTTAAATTTCCATAACCCAGACGTTAGACAAGCAGTGTTAGACAATGTTGAGTTTTGGCTAAAAAAAGGGGTTGATGGGTTTCGACTTGATGCCATTAACTTTTGTTATCATGATACCCAGCTCAGAGATAATCCTGCCAAACCAAAAGAATTGCGTCAAGGTCGGGGCTTTAGTGAAGACAACCCTTATGCATTTCAATATCATCACTTCAACAATACACAACCTGAAAATTTGGCATTCATGCAAGAGATCCGTCAACTACTTGACCGCTACCCCGGTGCTGTTAGTTTAGGAGAGATCTCCTCTGAAGATTCACTCAAAACCATGGCTGAGTACACCTCAGATGGTAATAAATTGCATATGGGCTATAGCTTTGAGCTGCTTACAAATGATTATAGTGCCGCATATATTCGTGAGACGGTGTCTAAGCTTGAACAAGAAATGACCCAAGGTTGGCCCTGTTGGGCATTTAGCAATCATGATGTAGAACGTGTTGCTAGTCGCTGGCATCACAGTGATAACACAGACCCTCAACAAGCAGCTATGCTATCAGCGCTGCTGGCATCTCTGCGAGGCAGTGTCTGTGTTTATCAAGGAGAGGAGTTAGGACTTGGCGAAGCTAATGTGGCTTTTTCCGACTTACAGGACCCCTATGGCATTACTTTTTGGCCTAACTTCAAAGGCCGTGACGGATGTCGCACACCGATGCCCTGGCAAGATACCACTGAGTTTGCCGGATTTAGTACACAAGCACCTTGGTTGCCTATCGCAGCAGAACATCGCAAATTCTCAGTTGAGCAACAATTAGCGCAGCCCAATTCAACATTACACATGTTTAGTCATTTTATGGCATGGCGAAAAACAATGCCGACGCTATTGCTTGGTAGTATTGAGTTTATACACACCCCTGAGCCGATATTAGCATTTTATCGCCACAATCAAGATGAAAGCACATTGTGTGTATTTAACTTAAGTGATGCGACCCATTCACTTAAGTTAACACTCAACACGCCTTACATCCATGATGAACTGCCTCACAATACAGGACAATATGGAAATGGTGAACTCTCACTGCCTCGTTTTGGCTGTTTTTTCGCAAATATTTAATCAACTTTCCTACCATATTTAAATACAAGGTGCCTTAGCGCACCTTGTATTTATATCACACTACAGCATAAAGCCCTTAGTCTACTTCTACACCTTTCAAACTGAATTTCTTGGTCATTCCCTGACTTGCGGGAGACACCAACCTATACCCTAACTTTTCATAAAAAGTGGGTTCATCTGCTATCATGGATACATAAGAGCCGGTCAATACAACCGATGATAAATATGCATCGATATAACTCATGACTTTTCGACCTAACCCTTGCCCTTGATATCTTGGGTCGACGGCGATATCCACCACCTCAAAGTTACAAGCACCATCACCTACCACCCGGCCCATCCCTATCAGAACTGAATCTTCTCTAATTGATATGCCATATAAGGAATTAGGTAATCCTATTGTCGCAGCCTCTAATGATTTTGCTGACAACCCGGCTGTCACACGTAAAGCGCAGAACTCTTCAGGCTCTGGTACTTTTTCTTCAAATATTATTGCCATTATATAAACCCTCTTATTTTCAATAAGTAGGATACACAATGAAACTGTATAGATAAACAGTTGTTAAGTACTGATTGTATTACATGAGCGACGATGATCAGTTTAAAACCAATTTGATATGACAATAGCAGTCTATTCTTTTCATCTTCGCGTTACGAATGAATAGAGCCCATAATTAGCCCGCTTTACTCTGCGTTTGCCATGCTAATGTTTGCTTTAATATTATCTCTCTAAGGCGCGCTATGTTCTGTGCCTTAGCATAAAACCACCCCTGATGAATCGTAACGCCATGAGCAAGGAGGTATTGGGCTTGTGTATTGGTTTCCACCCCTTCGGCAATCAATTTTTTGTTTAGATTACCAGCCATGTCAATCATGGCGTTTAGTACTGGTGACTGCAAGTTATCTAACCCTATTGAAGCCACAAAGCTCTGATCTATTTTAAGTAAATCAATTGAAAAGCTCTGTAGATAGTGTAAACCACTATAGCCGGTGCCAAAGTCGTCAATCGCAATTTCAACGCCCCACCCTTTTATCATCTCAAGTATTTTCTTTACTCGTTCTTGTGAAAGAACGTCTCTTTCAGTCAGCTCTATAGTTAAAGTACTAATATCGCGACAGGCTTGTCGCAGCACCTCTAAATACCTCGAGTCCGTCAGTAAACGTCCATTTACATTAAAAGATACTTTAAACTTAGGTTGCGCGGCTAAAATAGGCCTTAACTCAATGATAGCCTGCTTAATTTGCGCGATGGAAATGTCTACAATCGCACCACTTCGCTCTGCTTCAGGAATAAATAACGCAGGACTTAGCTCCCCTTCAACGGGATGTTGCCAGCGGATCAATACTTCAACACCAATAATTCGGTCGCTCATAGCGTCAATTAAAGGCTGGTAAACATTAAACAACTCCTTTTTTAGCAAAGCTCGCTTAAGCTGCTGCTTTAATCCCAGTTGTCGTTTATCATAGTAATTCAACAAAACGCAGACACACAACCACATTGCCACATAGAGTAAAATAAACATGCTCAATAACTGTGGATTTAAATCGTCAAACTGCACGGTATTACTACTCACAATGAGTGCTAATTCAGGTAGTGCAGACAATGGCGTTGTCATGAAATACTTTTCTGCACCATCATCAAACTTTTCTGACCCCGTATACATATGATTTAGCGGAAATAGTTTTTTATTTAAAGGTAGGCTATACAAACCATGTAAAATAATGGGTACACCGGTTTTAGCATCAACCAAAGCGACAAAATCAAACTGTGAATACTGTGCTAAATTGAGCGATCCTCTCAGCCAGGTTGAGGGCATCAGTACATTGACTTCGTATCCATCTTTTCGTGTTCTTGCCAACACAAACGCTGACATTTCTAAGTAATCACTAATTATGGGGCCATGATACCTAAGGCCTAGCGCTTTAACAGGCTCAGTCGTTTGAATCGCTGGTGCGACAACGCCAAATGAGTTGCATGCTAATAGGCCTGCTGAATTTACAATACCAATTTCACTGACAGCTGGGTTTTTAAATACGTGTTGTCGTAATATTTTTAGCGTGTCAGGTGTGCAAGTCGTATCAATTTTTTCTGCTTCAAGTAAAAATTCGTCTACCGCTTGAATCTGTGAGTTCAGCTCAAACTGTACTTTATGCACGATATCCTGAAGATGTTGTTTCGAAGAGTGCTGTTTTTGAATATAAAGCAACGATGCAATAACCCCAAAAACACAACTACACATTAGCCAAGCATAAACAACATTCGTCATTAACTTATTAAATGAGCGGCCCCCCGTTTTTGGCATATCTGTCACATCTCCACTGAAGTATCTCAAAAACGCCACCAGTATAAGTTACAAACAAGTCATTTTTATGACTGATAAAATATCAAATCGATGGCTTTACAACTTTTATTGCACTGCTGCAAGGTATTATTGAACACCGCTAAGCTTCAAAAAGCAGATCATAGTTCCCAATATAAATTCAGCATTCAACACGCCTATAACGAACAGCTATTTACGCGACTTTCTTTACCATAAAAGTCTATCAGACAGCATAGAAATAACTAGTATTCTTTATATATTTAAGGTAAAAACCCCATTAATAACGAGATGATAATAATGCTAATTTGTATTTAATGGTTTTTGGTAGGTTGTATGAGTAAAACGCTATGTGAATGGAAAAGAAAAGAAATCGAGAGCAAGCTCACTCAATTAACCGATATTGTCTCGCCTAGTCATTATTTGTGTAAAAAATGTGCTCGTACCGCAAATGACAAAAAATACCTTTGCAAAGGCATTAAACTGAAATAATCATTCGCATTTTCACTTCAAATTGTACCTCTACCATCAATTAAAGCCGTAATATGGCAAAGGAGTTTTAATGAGAGTGATTACGTTTTTTGCTTAATGCATAAATCCCCCTTCTCGTAACTTAAATTGTTATTTTTCTTCGAATTTCACGCTGTTCTGCTTGTATTTGAATACGTATTAAAGAACAATGCATGCATAATTTTTTTGAGGAGTTTCCCATATGCTAGCCCCAGAAATGGTAGAAAAGTTAAACGAACAGATTAACCTAGAATTTTATTCTTCAAACCTTTATTTACAAATGAGTGCATGGTGTGAAGATCGTGGTTTTGAAGGTGCGGCTGAGTTTTTAAGAAAACATGCGGTTGAAGAAATGGAGCACATGAATCGCCTTTTCACCTATGTAAGTGAAACGGGTGCATTGCCTATTTTAGGTGCCATTGAAGCCCCTCCTCACCATTTCGAATCTCTAGGGGACATTTTCCGTAACACCTATGAACATGAATGTTTGATCACAAAACGTATCAATGCGTTAACACACGTCGCTTTTACAACTCATGATTATTCAACATTTAACTTTTTGCAGTGGTATGTTGCAGAGCAGCATGAAGAAGAGAAACTGTTTAAAGGCATTTTAGACAAACTTGAGTTGGTTGGTGAAGATGGCAAATCGTTATTCTGGATCGACAAAGATCTTGCTGAACTCGCCAAGACGGGTAGTACGTCGATCATGGAAAGTGGCGCCCAGTAATACCAAATCGGCTAATTAAGGTAGCAAGTCATCGCTACCTTAAAAAAGCATTAGCAGCCCTTTGAGGATCTCAGTATTATTGAGTTTATATCGAAGTAGCTTCGATTTACCCACTCAATATATGGATTTTCTATATGTTCGTCGTAATATCAAGCGACAAAATATCTGATACCCACGCTTTTTTACTCAGCAATATATAGTTGTTACTAAAACTTGTGATTTGCCCACAATAATCATGACAAAAAGCTCGAAACTTGTCGCTGAGCTCTATTTCTCCGCGCTCAAATGAATAAAAGCCAATTTCAGGTTTCATGTTGTAGTCGTAGCGATAATAAAAACCCGCTGGTGTTGGATATATTTGTGTAATCGCACTCGGTGCAGTCAACAAGGTATGATCAGACCCGAATACAGTAATGCGACCTCCCGCTGCACTCAAGATGCGATCTTGATTATCTAAAAGTACGTTACTTGGTAACACCGACCCGATCACCACCGTATTTTGCTGTGTGTCTAAATCTACTTTGACGATTCTATCGGAGTGGGTTTTCTTATCTATAAATAATAAAGCATTTGACAGTCTCACCCATGCTTTAGGTAAGCCTATCACATCTGGAATAAATTCAATTGTGAATGTGCTTTCTTGTAAATGCACAATAAATGGCATGTTGTTTACGGCACTTGCGAAGCGCTTGCTGTCATGGTCCCATACCGGTGAAGCTAACGACAATGCCTTGTCACTATTTTCAAATACTAACCGTTCTCTGCCGCTCGCAATATCTTGGACGAATAATTGGGGAACACCACTTTTCATTGAAACATACGCCATATATTGTTCACTCGGTGAAAAAGCTGCCCCTTTATCGACAGTATTCGAATCAATTATTTTTTTTGGTGTCACTAATACGTCGAGTTGACTTGTTAAAATATCTTGATCTGACTGGCCTTCAATAAAATACAGCTTATTTTTAACCCCCTGAGGATAAATCAAAAAATTATAGCTTTTAAAATTAAGATCACTGACCTTACCCGTGAGAGTCAATAATTTTACCTGGCTCCCGTTACTCAGCAGCAACACGTCTTGATCAGCCAACCAAGTCATAAAATGCCAATTGTGATCAATTTTAGTAAGCTCTGATATCTGATGCGTTTTTATCTTGTATAACTGTACTTCTGATATAGATTGTTCGTCAAAACCAATCAGTGCTAGCCGCTGGTGATCAGGAGATAGTGCCAGTTTGTAAGGCTTAAAGTCGTCACGCGGTGCTAATAATTCAATAATCTTTCCTGATATCAAATTGTGCTGATATAAACTTACATTACGGCTATGTTCAGAAGCATTAAAATTGGCTAAATAATATAAGTTTTGCTTATTATCAATATGAAACAAGCTATTCCAACGAATATCTCTGCGAGCAAACAAAACTTCATTACTGACTGGCTTCGTTTGACTATTAAGTAACACCCGGCCAAATGTAACCCCTTGTGGTGAATTATAAGAATAAACCACGGCGTGGTTGTTAGTATCCCAAGCAAGGTAAGTATACTCGTGCATTTCTTCACTCAATTGCCAGCTTTGTTTCGTAATCAGGTCTTTCATTAACAATCGCCGCTGTGAGCTGCTTTGGCCATTTTGGATATAAGCCATAAATCGACCCTCAGCGCCTACCTGCATGTAACGTTCACTTTCGTCGCTTGCTGTAACTGGGGACAAATTTGACAACTGAATTGTTGGTTTTGACATTACACTGTCATACAACCACACACATAAACACACACAACAAAGCCCAGCAGCAGTTAAAATTGCCACGTTGGCACCTGCTTGTTTATTCTTTACCTGTTTTTGTACTGGTTGTTCTTTCTGAACATCAGCCGCTAGGCTATAACCGCGCTTAGGATGTGTTTTAATTACACTTTTATCATTATCAGACAGCGCTTGCCTTAATAAGGCTATGTTGCGTCTCACTGAATTAGGGCTATAAACCGAACGAGGCCAAACTCGTTCAAACAGGTATTCAGCCGAAAAGACATAGTGTGGCCTTTCAGCCAATATCAGTAGCAATGCCATGACTTTTGGCTCTAATATATATGAATGCCCGTTAACCATCACTTCGCCTGTGTTTGGATCTATCAAACACTCATTGATATACAAACGTTTACACGGTTTTATTGCTTGTAAGTCCATCACCATCTCTTTGTTATTTTTAGTTATTTATCTCTTAACGCTTTCTTAATACAAACTTATTAACTCATTCATCGCCTTTGTATTTTGATTTGAGGTAACAAATACCTAACAGGCTAATTAGCCATATTAAATCAACAAATATGAAAAGGAATACAAAGTAATGAGATATTTTTTACCATGGTTATTTTTTACCACATGTTTTCACTTCTCTGTGACAGCGCAGGAAGAATTAGACCACATGAAACTTGCCAGTACATTCTTAACTATTTTAAATAGTCAAGATATGAAGCAACTCGACGCATTTGTGGTTAACAACTTTTCGCCCGATGCATTATCACGCTGGGACGGAGCTGGCAAAGACCGATTCACAGGGTATTCGATAAACCAAGCGATGTTTCATGGCCATTTAGACATCATTTCATCCAAACTTAACAACAGCGACAACCAAATTCGATATGTTGGACAGTTATACTCCATGAATACCGATATGCAATATGAAATGGTTATCAATTTTAACCGTGCTCAAGCTCGTGCAATCACAGGATGGTACATCCGAGAAAACCCACAAACAGCGCCAAACTCAACGCCTTTAAATGAAGCTCAAGTCGTCTCGAAATTAACAACATATAGTAACAAATTGGCAAACAATGGGATTTTCTCCGGTACCATACTACTTGCAAAAGGTGAGCATGTGCTATTTACTGCCGCACATGGTCTTGCTTCTCATCGCTATGATGTGAAAAACCACCTAGATACCAAGTTTCAAATAGGCTCAATGAACAAAATGTTCACCAGCGTTGCTATTTTACAATTAGTAGAGCAAAACCGTTTATCTCTTGATGACCCACTCACAAAATTTGTAAACAAAGATCTGCTGGGAAAAGGTGACTTTAAAAAAATAAAAATTCGTCACTTACTCACACATACATCAGGCATTTCAGGTATGACTGGTTTTGAAGAAATACAAACAAAAGTACGCACTCTCCAACATATTCAGCCTTTATTAAAATCTATAGATACGACTTTCGAGCCTGCTAGCCAGTGGCAATATAGTAGTACTGGTATGGTACTGCTGGGTTATGTCATCGAAGCGGTTTCAGGCCAACGCTACTTCGACTACATCAACGACAATATTTATCACAAAGCCAATATGCTGAACAGCGGTAGTTTTGATCTAGACGTCCCCATTAAAAACACGGCACGCAATTACTGGTTCTCTGTTGAGACCGGCGCAATTACTGAAAACTTGATGTTCCAATCTGTTAAGGGTGATCCTGCAGGTGGGGGGTATTCGACTGTGAGAGATTTGCATAAATTCGCATTGGCATTACAACAAAATAAGCTATTAAGTAAAGATCTTACTCTCGCTGCAGTAACCGCAAAGCCAGCTCTAAATGCACCTAACTGGGGCTATGGGTTTTCAATAAGTAATAACGAAGGTAACACCATTGTCGGTCATAACGGTGCACATCTGGGTATGACAGCCCAGCTCAATATATACCAAGACAAGGGGTATATTTTGGTTGTATTGGGAAATTATCAAGCATCTGCGAGACCTGTGGTTGCAAAAGCAAATAAACTGATAGAGCGACTTTAACGTATTAGTTTTGAAAGAGTGAGCTGCTATTTGGCTCACTCTTTTGATATTGCCAAATGTTCAAATTATAAATAACAACTAAGGTACACACTTAATTTATTCATCTTTTGAGTCGTAAATTAGGTTCCATTCTTATGATGCTCTCCCCAAATTTTTTTATTCTGAAATGCGTAGAGGGCAGCTACAATATAAAAAGTGGTAATTACCCCAAAATTGAACAAGTCAAATTCACTACTCTCATACCACCCTAGGAGCTCATCAATGCTTGCAATAATAAATAGCACCTGCCAAAAAAAGCGCGTAAAGCAACGAATTCCTAATGAATAAAAAAGACATCCTGTTAAGAGCGTTGTAGTAATAAAGCTTCGTATGAACTGTATTGCATCCGGTAATTCAACAAAAAAAGAAAGATTCACATAAATATATAAATGTAAAATAAACCATGGTGTCCATAAAAGCCTGAATGACTTCCATTTAGTCAATTCCATTGAGTTCCTGTAGAATATTAATATAGTGCTGGTCTTGTTTATCAGTTCCCTTTGTTATCAACAATAGTAAAAAATACATGACGGCTACACTTGGCTTATAAATTAAATAAGTAAATTTAAGTTTTAAACTTAGCCTAGTCTTATCGACTTGCGCTTACGTATCAGGAATACCTGTCACTGAGTCTTGAGGATAATTCTGGCCGGAATTTATAGTAATAACTATTGATGGCTGACCGGTCTACACACATTCGTTTAAATGACTATAAACCTTTAAAATAAAGAAATAATTGTTCTGTACCTTGCCAATTTAATCGCTCTCTTCTTACGTTCACTCTAATTTAAAATGCAAAAGACCTTGAATATGAAACATACTCAAGGTCTTCAAGTTCTACAATCGCTCCGTGCGATCTGTTAGCTTTCTTTGCTGGTTCCGACTTCGACTCGCGTCTTCAGTTTTTGTCCAGGGCGGAAAGTAACAACGCGACGCGCAGAGATAGGAATGTCTTCACCCGTTTTCGGGTTTCTGCCAGGTCTCTCTTTTTTGTCACGAAGATCAAAGTTACCAAATCCAGAGAGCTTAACCTGCTCTCCTTTTTCGAGCGCTGAGCGGATTTCTTCAAAAAACGCTTCAACTAAGTCTTTGGCATCCTTTTTATTTATCCCCAATTTCTCAAATAGGTGTTCAGCTATGTCGGCTTTAGTAAGCGCCATATCTAGTCCCTCAACGTTGCATTAAATTGTTTGGCCAACTCGGCCACCACGTTGTCTACAACTTGATTGATATCTTTCTCTTCGAGCGTTCTATCAACCGCTTGTAATGTAAGAGCAATCGCCAAACTCTTAAAATCTGGCTCAATACCTTTGCCCTTATACACATCGAATAAGTTTAGGTCAACTAATTGATTTCCGCCAACTTTCTCGATGCTTTTTAAAATATCGCCTATTTTTACGTCATCTGCAACTAAAATAGCAATATCTCTGCGATTTGATGGAAATTTAGACACAATAACAGCTTCAGGCAGCTTTCTTGTCTCCAAAGCGGCTACTTCCACTTCAAATACATACGCCGTGCTATTTAAGCCTAGCGACTTTTGTAATTGTGGATGAACTGCGCCAATAAAGCCAACTTTTACATCATCAACATAAATTGCAGCTGACTGCCCTGGGTGTAACCCCTCACTTGCCTCAGCTTTAAAGCTAAAACGCGCTGTATCATTTGTCAGTGCAAGTAATGCTTCAACATCTCCTTTTACATCAAAGAAATCAGCAGGGCGAGAGTCAACTGACCAGTGCTCGTTGTGTGTATTACCAAAAACAACCCCCCCTAAAACTGCAACTTGCGCAACATCATTTTCAGCAGACTCATCTTTAATAAACTTTAAGCCATGCTCAAACAAGCGAATGCGTGATTGCTGACGATTTTGGTTATAAACAACTGCATTAATTAAACCTGGCATAAGGCTTACACGCATTGCCGACATTTCAACAGAAATTGGATGAGGCAACACTAATGCATCTGCGCTTGGATGCAGTAACTGCTGAACTTTAGGGTCCACAAAACTGTACGTAATGGCTTCTTGGAAGCCACGTGCCACTAATTCATTGCGAAAACGCGCTACTGGCAAATTAGCTTCAACATGCGTCGTCATTTTCAATGAAGCCGTTGGCGCCACATTTGGAATATTGTTATAACCAAATACGCGAGCCACTTCTTCAATTAAATCTTCTTCGATACGAATATCAAAACGGTAGCTAGGGACAACGGCTTGCCATGTATCATCGCTCACTGTTACGTCAAGGCCTAGACGCGTAAGAATGTCAGTGACTTTAGCGTCTTCAATGTGGTAACCAATCACGCGGTCTAGACGCGCGCGGCGCAACGTCACTGATTTAACCGCCGGCAAATCAACTTCTGATACAGCTTCAACCACAGGGCCCGCTTGTCCACCAACAATGCCTAATAGCAATGCCGTAGCACGCTCCATTGCATCATGTTGTAATGTATAATCAACGCCACGCTCATAGCGGTGAGACGCATCGGTGTGCAAGCCGTATTTACGCGCTTGTCCGGCAATTGCCAATGGTGAAAAGAAAGCACTTTCAAGTAAGATATCTTGAGTTCCCTCTTTAACGCCCGACGCTTCACCACCGAAAATACCCGCCATAGCGAGTGCTTTATTGTCATCTGCAATAAGTAGCGTTGAGGAGTGTAACTTAGCAGTATTACCATCTAATAAAACAAGCTCTTCATTTTCATTGGCATTACGTACTTTAATACCGCCGTCAATCGCACTTAAGTCAAACGCATGCATTGGGTGACCTAGCTCTAATAAAACGTAGTTAGTTACGTCAACAACAGGGTCAATTGAACGCACACCTGAACGACGCAAATTCTCAACCATCCAAAGTGGCGTTGTCGCATCAAGGTTAATACCTTTAATAACACGACCTAAATAACGCGGGCATGATGCACTGTTTACAAGTTCAATATCAATTTTGTCATCGATAGTTGGTTGGACAGGTGTGATCTCTACTTCAGTCACATCTAAAGAGTTCAAAACACCTACTTCACGTGCAAGGCCTTTAATGCCTAAACAATCACTGCGGTTTGCTGTCAAGTCAACATCAATGGTCACATCATCTAACGCGAAGTATTCACGAATACATTGACCAATCGGAGCATCACCGGGCAGCTCTAAAATACCGTCAGAACTTTCAGCCATGCCGAGCTCTTCAAACGCACACAACATGCCGTGTGAAGGTTGACCACGTAGCTTGGCTTTTTTAATTTTAAAATCACCTGGCAATACAGCGCCTACTTGTGCAACAGCGACTTTAATACCCGTACGGCAGTTTGCTGCACCACACACGATATCAAGCAGTTCCTCTTTGCCAACATTGATCTTTGTTACACGTAATTTATCTGCGTCAGGGTGTTGACCACATTCGACTACTTCACCAATTACAACCCCAGAGAAATCACCAGCAACCGCTTCTAAACCATCAACCTCTAAACCAGCCATAGACAGCTGTTCAGATAGAGCCTCAGTTTCAATGGCTGGATTAACCCACTCACGTAACCACTTTTCACTAAATTTCATATTTACTTCGCTCTTATCTGAATTGGTTTAGGAATTTTAAATCGTTTTCAAAGAATGCACGTAGGTCATTTACGCCATAACGCAGCATCGTTAGGCGCTCAACACCCATACCAAATGCAAACCCCGTATATTTCTCTGGATCAATACCAACAGAACGCAATACATTTGGATGTACCATGCCGCAACCTAGTACTTCTAGCCATTTGCCATTTTTACCCATCACATCTACCTCGGCCGAAGGCTCAGTAAATGGAAAGTAAGAAGGTCGAAAACGTATTTCCATATCTTCTTCAAAGAAGTTACGTAAAAAGTCGTGCAGAATCCCTTTCAATTCAGTAAAGCTCACATCTGTATCGACCATTAAGCCTTCTACTTGATGAAACATCGGTGTGTGAGTTTGGTCGTAATCGTTTCGATATACTCGACCTGGTGAGATAATACGTAGCGGCGGTTGCTCTGCTTCCATTGTACGTATTTGCACACCACTGGTTTGCGTACGCAATACCAATTTCGGATTAAAATAAAATGTATCATGATCAGCACGAGCAGGATGATGCTCAGGAATATTTAACGCATCAAAGTTATGAAAATCATCTTCGATTTCAGGACCTGACTTTACTTCAAAGCCTAGTTCACCGAAGAATGATTGAATTCGCTCTATCGTGCGAGTCACCGGATGTACACCACCTACAGGCATAACACGCCCAGGCAAAGTAACATCAATGGTTTCAGCCGCGAGTTTTTTTTCTAACGCTTGTTGCGTTAATAACTCACGCTTTTCATTGATCGCGTTTTGTACTTGAGTCTTCGCTTGGTTGATCACTGCACCAGCTTCTTTACGCTCTTCAGGCGCCAAAGTACCTAGTGTTTTTAATAGTCCTGTGATCTCACCTTTCTTTCCAAGATAGTTTACTCGGACGTCCTCAAGGTGCGCTATTTCACTTGCGCCAGCGACGGCTTCAAGCGCTTGCGCTAAAATATTCTCTAAGTTCATTCTATACCTGATCTTTATTGAGGTAACTTGCTGTGTGTTGACTAAGTATGATAACTGAAAGCATAGGTCAGATTCTAGCCCTAACAGGGCTCTGTTTGTCTTTCAGTCAGATTATTTTGAAATTTTATCAAAAAGTGGGGCTTTTCAAACAAATTCAAGCGCATTTATAATTATTGATAATCACAGTGGCTAAATAACACTCACAGTTGTAAAGTGGTTTTTATAAACGGAATAGTTAACTTTCGTTGTGCAGCCATGGAAGCGTGATCTAATTTATCTAACACGTCGAGTAATGCGCGCATATCTCTGCTCAGGCGTGTCAATAAAAAACGAGCACACTCATCAGTCAACTCTAGTCCCCGCATATTCGCACGTTTCACTAATGCTTCAGCTTTATCATCATCACTCATTGAACGTATTTGGAATGTGGTTCCCCACGCTAAGCGAGACTCTAAATCAGGGAGTGAGATATTCAACATACTCGGCGGTAAATCCGCAGTCACAACGAGGCTTTTTCCTGGCTCATTAAACCGGTTGTAAAAGTTAAAAAGTGCTTTTTCCCAACTTTCAATTCCGGCAACTAGATGCACATCATCAATACACACCACATCTAAATTTTCTAGTGAATCTAAAACCGCAGGACCAAAATCAATGACTTCTCTTAAACTGAGCAGAATAGTTGACAGTCCGAGTTCTTGAGCATGAATACAGGTTGCGTAAAGCAAGTGCGATTTCCCCGAATCAGCAAGACCGCACAAATAAGTAAAATGAAAACTGTTTTTAAGCGTCGCGAGCGTTGTTTTTAAGTGAGTAACTTCAAGTGAGGCTTCTCCGCCAAAATACGAGGCAAAGGTTTCATCATCTGGTAAGGTAACAGGCAACGCCATTTGCAATGGTTCAGTTCCCATTATGGTCCAACCCAGCTGTATTTTAAATTTTCGGCATCAGCCACTTGATAAAACGCTCGTGGATCTATATACACCGAAAATGCCTGCTCTAATTTTATGGCTTTGATTAAATCTTCGAGGCTTGAAGTATGTTCAACTTCAAACTTAACTTTATCTTTCGAGCGGTAAATAATGTCAACATCCGCCACTGTACTGATACTCTTCAATTGACGCTTTGCTCTTTCAATATGCGTGAAGCTCTCGAGTTTATCGATTGTAAAAATGGTGCTAGTTGTCGCATAAGACACCGCTGGGTCAATCACGTAATTGGCAACTAATACAGAAGACAAATCATTGATCATTTGTATGAGCACTTGTTGTTTATCACCCACCAGTTGATTTGACTCAAACAGCTCGGCATCAGTATATCGCCACTCTAACTGCCAGCGACTACTATGAGGCTGCTTGAACATACGTGCAGTGATCACCCGTTCAGCATTATATCGGATAGAAGCTTGCTCAACGGGTTCTGAAAAATTCCCCCAAACTTCAGCTATGCCAACACTGGCTCTATCTTGTAAATCTAATAGCGGAACCACAACTGGCACTCCCCACTCAGCCGCAGTATCATAAATTAAACGTCCAAGCTGCGGATAACGCTCTTGGGTCACAAATTCACGTTGTAAATCGTCTTCAATTGCTAACCAAATTGCTATCATAGGGCGTCGATTCCCCCAAAAGGGCAACTGTGCTGTGCGTACCAGATTTTCAACCTTATTTGCTTCAAATTTAATGCGAATTTTCAGCTCATCATCATCGTCATCTAGATTTAAATACTCATATTTCAACATGTAATCAGAGATTGAACGTTTTGCACGTGTGATTGACGGGTGATCTACAGTTTCATAGCGACCCGTCAATTTTTTAATCACGTTCATTAAGGCTTGTTGGCTCGCCTTAACACGTGTCGCACGGGTTTTATCAGACACAGCCAAAGTACTTTGATAAAGGTCAGTGACCTCAATGGCCAATATAGGGGCCGAAATAAATAAGCATACAAATAATAAAGCTCTGATTAACATAGCACTAACGACAAAGTCCTCTACATACTGCGATCCTAAAGCAAACGGTGAAAAAGTACAAAGGCCTATTCATACTCTTGGAAATGAATTTGATTCTTGCCTTTCTTTTTAGCCACATATAATGCTTCATCAGCAGCGTGTAACAACTCTTCAGCGTTAAATGCACGCGCATGATTGCCAGCAATACCGATACTGCAACCACATATCACGCGAGTGCTACTTTCCAATGTTACTGGGACTTGAATACTCTTTAATAATCGTTCACATACCTGAAAGAGTACTTGCTTTTCTAGTGGTTCTGTTATTACTACGACAAATTCATCACCACCTAGGCGAGAGACAATATCGTAGCCACGCAGCTCTTCTAGTAAACGCTTTGCCACCGCTAACAGCACAAGATCACCACTTTTATGACCATATTGATCATTAATTGGTTTAAAATCATCTAAATCTAAATAAAGTACGTACACCTCTACTGATAAACGTGAAGATTTTGCGGCCAATCGATTCAGTTCGCTAAACAAGTATTTCCGATTTGCTAACCCAGTCAAACTATCATGTAACGAATCGTATTCCAGTTGTTGCTGTAGCTCTTCACGCTTCGTTACCTCCTTTTTAAGCTCTTCCAAGCTATTTTGTAATTCTTTGGTTCGTTCTTCAACTCTATGTTCTAACTCACCTTGATAATTCTGCAACGTATGGTTCGCTTCTAATAAAGCTTGTTGATTATTAAACGCATCAAGCGCTGAAGAGATCACATGACTAATTGTGTAAAGTAGTTCAACAATAACACCTGAATATTCATTCTCTCGTCGATATGATTGAATAATGAACGCGCCTAAGAACGCATCTCGGTTCTGCAAAGGAAAACAAAGCCATTGCATTGGTAATGAACCTAGCACTTCAAGCGTGCCTTGGCTAATTAGCTGTTCAATATCATTGTAGCTAAAATTACATACTTCTTTTTTAGTTAACGCATAAGCAGTCAATGATTTTGCAATTTCGGCAACATCTAAGTTCTCAAGATCTTCTGCGCGTATGTCATCTTTGACATCATGAAAATATGGGAAGCTTAACAAGCCATCTTGTTTAAACAGCACCACATAGAAATTATCGGCATAGGTAATTTTCTGCAAAATACAATGAATATCAAGCAGGAACCGCTGAATCGAATCACTGGTATTCAAACATGCCACGATATCAGCCATGCTATCAATTACATTTTCACTATCTAATATTTGTTTTGCCATCATTTCCCTGTTTGATACATATATGGTGTAACTATTGTTAATATTAGCCAAAATAAATTACAGATCCATAACCAATTTAGTTGATATTTCTCTAACCAATAGAATTATAACCAATAAATATTTCACACTAGGTGAATACAATGTAAATATTAATAATTAAATTTCAAATAGAGTGACTAAACCTTGCCGCGGCCCTTTTTTATTTTTTTACACACCGCCATAGCAATAGCAATTTTTACAAGTTTATTCAGTGGGTTAAGGATAGCGACCATCAGCCACTCTGAATTGTTAGTGCTTGCGCCAATTCTACCTAGTGGCCATGTTCATTTTTGGCATATGTTAAGTACTTGTATAATCACTTTGACCACTATTTCTTATGTTTTTTATAAAAACAACGACATTACGCCAAACAAGTACACGTACTACCATACTTGGGTTAACCGATTTGGTTATTTTTCTGTACTTGGCTGTATCATCACGGGTTGGAGTGTCTATTTCAATATAACCCAATTTCAAACACAGACACTTCACCTGATATCCTCATTCTTAATTGGTTATTATTTACTACTTCATAGCTGGATATACTTCTTACAACTCGGTAAAAAGCTCATAAAAAGAGTGTTCTTCATCCCTCTAAAGCAACTGCCTTGGTTTCTTTCTATTGGGTTGAGTTTAGCCTCTATTGGTACATATCACATGGCACAAAATACACACATCAGCCTGAATGTAGTCCCAATTGGTGCCAATGTTTTGATGGAAATTGATGGGCTTGCCGATGAACCTATATGGCAAGAAGCACAAAGTATCAATGTCCATACCATTGGTGGTGCAAACTTTGTCGATGGGCAAACAACCGTGACCATTAAAGCCCTCAGCAATAAACACGAAACGTTCTTTTTATTTACGTGGGCAGATCCAACACATAGCCTTTCACATTTACCAATTGAAAAAGTCAGCACGGGTTGGAAAGTTGTCGAAAATGGCTTCTATGAATTTGATGAACAAAGTCATTATGAAGACAAATTTGCCGTGATGCTGTCTAAAACCTGTAATAGCGGCGCAGATGGTACTGCCCATTTAGGAAAAACCCCCTTTCAAGACAAACCCAGTAATTGGCACGGTAAGGGTTATCATGCCAGTGTCGATAACAAAGTACGTGACTTATGGCATTGGAAAGCAGTACGCACAAATGACATGATTTTGGCTGATGACAATTTTATTGGCCCTCCCACTAAAGTGCTATCTGGACAAAGACGCTACAGTGCTGGGTATTTGCCTGATGGCAAAGAGAGTGGTGCTTATGTAATGAACTGGCTTTGGTACAGCCCCAATGGGGTCATACCCAAAAGGCTACCAAAAGACGCCCTATACGAAGGTGATGTTATACCATGGTTTGGGTCTAAGCCATACAAGAAGGATGATGATCACTACCCTATAGGCACTCGCCTCCCCTCCGTCCTCTACCGCTCAAACCGCTTTGAAGGAGATAGAGCTGATGTCCGCGCTCGTGGTCAATGGAAGAATGGCCAGTGGACACTGGAACTCGTGCGAAAAAATATGACCCCCTCAGTCCATGATGTTGCCCTCGAACATGGTACCTGTATGTGAGTCTCAGCATTTGATCATAGTCAAATTGCACACACGCGTCATAACTTAGCCATTTCATTGAAGTATATATTATGAAAAACCGACTCTTAATATCCTTTTTATTGCTAAGCGTGATTGTTGGCTACTGTTTAATTGCATTACCTACCCAAAAAAACCATATGCACCCGCGCTATATAAAAATATCAGCCGAAGGCAAACCATTAAAGCCATGGCAAGGTCCTTGGGCATGCGTGTATGACAAAGAAAAACAATTACTATGGGAGATAAAAACCGACAACGAATCTATTCACGATGGATACTGGACCTATTCCTGGTATCAAAACCAGAAAGGCGTGGCGAATTTCGGCGATTGCTACTTTGAGCCAAATCGCTGTGATACTGCTGATTTACTTCGCCATACCAATGAAAACGGATTATGTGGTGTACAAACCTGGCGATTACCCAATAGTGAAGAATTAGCAAGCCTAGTAGAGCCTCCTAGCCGTCCCGGTAATACACATATTGCACACGATTTCTTTTTGCATATCCAGCATGGTGATTATTGGAGTTCAGAGCAAACTACCAAGCTATCTAAACATTTTAATCAATTTAAAGAAGGCGCTAAATCAGTCAACTTTCACACTGGGACGAGCATGACTTTACCGTATCGTAATGCTGCATTTGTCATGCTCGTAAGCTCAGTTACAGATTTACCTACCTCGCAGGTAAGCGGTCGCGAAGCGTTAATTACAACACCAAAGGAAATAAATAAATGAACAGATCTATTTTGGCCCTAATGATAGGACTAACACTTGCCAGCAGTTCGGTGCATGCAGGTAGCCAATATCATCGTCTCGTATGGGATGCCAACCCCAGCCAGCAAGCAACCATTGGTTTCTCACCCACAAGTGGGAGTAACCATTATGTAAAATATGGGCTCTCAACCAATGAACAAACTTGGCAGGATAAGTCAGTTTTAGCATCGCATACATTTGCAAGTAGTTTACAAAGTCAGTTTGTCACCCTTACGGGGCTACCTGAAAATAGTAACGTTTATTATCGTGTATGCGACAGTGAAGGGTGTGGTGAACGTTTATGGTTTAAAACGGCCCCAACTACCAGTAGTGGCTTTACTGTTGTTGCCGGTGGCGACACCAGAACAGGTTGGACGAACCGACGCAAAGGAAATGAACTCATTGCCAAAATAAGGCCTTTGTTTATTATGCATGGAGGTGATTACACCAATGCAAACTCGTCATCTGAGATGAAAGAATACTTAAAAGATTGGCAGCTGACTTTTTCAACCGACCAAATTGACGGCATTAGTTACAAACGTATCTACCCTTTTGTCGCAACACATGGAAACCATGAAGACGACAATTATAAAACACTTTGTCAGGTATTTGGTATTGACTTTAACCAAGATGGTAGTTGCACGAGCTCAGATACCTATGGCGCATTTAATGTTAGTCAATTACTGCGCGTATACACCCTGAATAGTCAGTACAAAAACAGTGGTTGGTCAAGCTATACAACGGCCATGAATAATTGGCTAACACAAGATTTAACCGCACGAGGAAGTAGCGCGAAATGGCGAGTCGGTCAATATCATAAGCCAATGTATCCGCATTATTCTGGTAAATCTGACAACACCATATTGCACACTTGGTGGGCGCAAAATTTTTATGATAAAAAAATGAACTTGGTTGTCGAGTCTGATACACATATCAACAAAATTACCCAAGCACTAAAACCTTCTGGCAATAACTTTGTTAAAACCACTACGGGCGGCACTGTTTATGTTGGTGAGGGTAGTTGGGGAGCCCCTGCACGTTCTGCCAACGACCCTAAGTCTTGGACTATTGACCTTGCTAGTATTCAACAATTCAAAGTCATGAGTGTGACCAGTAGCAACTTAACCGTGAGAACGGCACAGTTTGACAGTACAGCCAGTACGTTGAGCAAAGCACAGCGTGATGCCGATCCTCTCGCACTCCCTGCAAACATCAATTGGTGGTATGCAAGCGGGTTAGGAGAAGATTTAGTGCTCAAGCAAAGCGCTTCCGGTTTAAGTATCATTGATAATATGACAGATCCTGTAGATCCTCCAACAGCAGAGACACCACTAACGAATAATACCCCTTTAAATGGTCTAAACGGTAACAAAGGCGGACAAGCATACTATGTATTAGATGTTCCAACTGGAGTAAAAACACTTTCGTTCAAAACATCAGGGGGGACAGGTGATGCTGATACGTATGTTAAGTTTGCCAACAAGCCCACCTCTACAAGCTATGATTGTCGACCATACAAATCTGGCAACAATGAGACATGCGAAATTTCAAGCATTCAAGCAGGTAAGTATTATGTTATGTTGTCAGGCTATGCACCTTATGCAAATGTAACTTTGGTTGCTAGCTATGACTCAAGTGCCACTCCGCCAGATAATGGTGGTTCCCAGCAATGGCCAAACCTTGGAGCTGATAAAGGTCAGTGGATATATAAAACCCTTACTCTACCTACTGGTGTTACTACACTTACTGTAGATTCCGCAGCGGGCAGTGGAGATGCCGATCTCTATGTTCGTTTTGGCAGTAAACCCACAACGTCAAGTTATGACTGCAGACCCTACAAAGAGGGTAATACTGAAAGCTGTGTATTATCTAACCCACAGGCCGGCGAATGGCACATAGCACTTCGTGCTTACAGCACGTTTAGTGGTGTGAATGTGGCTGCAAACTACTAAACGCCTCAACTGCCCCTTGTTATCACGCAATTTACACATACAATAGCTACGATAAGATGATAAGGGGTAATTTTATGGAATTTTTACACACTATGGTTCGCGTGCAAGATTTAGACGCATCAATGCATTTTTATTGCGATTTACTGGGCCTAGTTGAAGTCAAACGTTACGACAGCGAAAAAGGTCGATTTTCATTAATATACCTTGCCGCGCCAGGGCAATTAGAAGAAGCAAAAACAACATTCACTCCCACTATAGAGTTAACCTATAACTGGGATCCTGAGCAATACACAAGTGGCAGAAACTTTGGTCATCTGGCTTTTTCTGTTGATGATATTTATAACACGTGTACGAAGTTAATGAACGCGGGAGTCTTAATTAATCGCCCTCCTCGCTGCGGACATATGGCGTTTGTTCAATCTCCAGATGGTATATCAATTGAGTTGCTACAAAAAGGCGAAGCTTTGCCCGCTCAAGAACCATGGCAATCGATGCAAAATACGGGCAGCTGGTAACGTCAGCAAAATAGTAATAAATCATCAGTCAAATACGACGACATATAAACACTGACTAACACAGAGAAAGTTTCAATATGTCGTTATTTTACATAGGTAAACTTTAACGTAGTTAATCGTCATTGTACTCCTAGGATCATCACCGCATTAATAACGTTGGTATAATAACTAACCTCAGCTCTGGATAAGCGAATTTGCCCAATAAAGCTATTTTTCTCACTCTCGGCGTTGCTTTCATTTGTAATAGCCCGCTTTTACTGCATAAAAGCGCCTTGATATTGAACAAAATACCATCATTGGATTGTACGTAAGCTTGTTTTCAACAACATTGTCTATTCCAAAGCCCTTATCCAAACCTGAGGTTAACTAGTTTGAATTTTCAGTGTATTTGTACCGGTATAATAAACGGTAAAAGTTACTTTTGAACACCTATACTGGTTAAACTAAGGTGCCATGAAGCATACTAACGCCACTGAACCAACCTTGTTCAATCCCTAACTGCAACACACCAATCACAAACATCGAGCACGTTTGCTCATCATCAAATTCTCCAACAATAGATTGGCACACCATACTAAACGGCATACCATCTGCGATGCTTTTTAGACATAACCATTGCTTTTTATCTAGAGGATGAAATCCAGTTCGATGATCTGTCCCTCGTGCTATCAGCCAATAATGCGGCTCATGAATATCAGCCAATGGCGGCGTCTTTTTTTCTTTTAATGCTCGCCAACTTTCTACACTTGGGTAGGCACATTTAAAAAAATAGACACTAGGATGCAACTGTAGCACCATATTTGGCCACTGATTAATTTCAATGGCCTGTAATTGCGGCCACCGTAACAATGATGCGTCACCACTATCAAACGAGTTCAATAAAATACGTTCAAATTCAGCGATCTCCGCTAAAATCCCATGTTCTGAAAATGGTGGGGTAATGCGTAAAAATTCTGGTAACCGTTCCCCAAACTGTCTTAGCGAGCGTGATTGTGAAGGGTAATAGTTGATGTACCCATCCATCATTGCTTCAAACAGCTCATCACCTAAATAAAACCCTAATGTTTCATGGTCTTGCTCTAAAACACCACGAAGTCTGATCCGATAAGCACTTTGATAAATCTCCAAGCGCTGGCAAACCTCTAACGGTGCCTGATCAACGATATTATTTGCTAAGCTATTATTTCCATTATGAAGCAGCGTAATAAAAGCATGCTGCAGAGTCGCTAAGTCACTCATATTACCCCCAATGTGTTCGGGTTAACGCTTTTGCATGTTCTAATTCAGCTAGCAATTCCGCTAATGGTGGGAAGTTATCATCACGCTCTATCATTGTACTCACGGCTGAAACTTGTTGACTAAACTCTGAAAATAAAGACCATACAGCGTCACAAATAGGCTCATCATGTGTATCAATAATATGGCTATCAAAATCTTGATGTCCAGCTAAATGTATTTGCGCGATACTTTCTTTTGGTATCGCATTGAGGTAATCCATCGCTGAAAAGCTATGATTTCTCGCACTTACATATACGTTATTAATATCTAATAGAAACTGACAGCCTGTTTGTTTATGCAATTGTGCCAAAAATTCCCACTCTGTCATATGGGATTGTTTGTAAGTTAGATAGCTCGACACATTTTCAAATATCATCGGCCTTTCTAAATAATCTTGCACTTGTGATATACGCTGAGTTAAATGATTTAATGCTTCTTCCGTGTAAGGCATCGGTAATAAATCGTGACTATTGAAATCACCTAATGCGCTAAAACACAAGTGATCCGATACCCAAGCTGGGTTAACCCGTGCGATGGTTCGCTTTAACTGTTTCAAATAGTCAGTATTAATGTCATCGGTGCTACCTATCGACATCGACACACCATGCATAACAATGGGGTATTGCTCTTTTATTTGTGATAAGTAGTACCAAGGTTTGCCACCTGATACAAAATAGTTTTCTGAAATGATTTCAAACCAGTCGATCGCTGGCCGCTCTGAGATTATTTGTTCGAAGTAACATGTACGTAACCCCATCCCAAAGCCTAAATACGGTACTGACATAGACTTCCTACATAAAAAGGCCATCCATAGCCTAAGTGGACTAATTGTTAGGGGCTATTGATCTTTTAGGTTCATTTTTGCAGCAGCTTGATTGGATTTAATACAAGGCAGAGGCTGCGTAGCATGGTTATTCCATGTAAGTCAGCCGATAACATAGTAGAAAAGCCAATCAAGCGCTGCCTACCGGTTCTTTTGAGCACCCCTTTCTCTTTGTTGCTTAATATTCGCTTAGATCACTAGGCCACATATTAAGCGCCGCGATAAAAGCATGCTCAAAGAGAACAAAAATAGAACAGCAAAGATCAACAGCCCCTAGTTATTAACTCTTTACTTTACCACCGATGTCACCACAAGATTTCGCTGGCATTGATACAAAACCCGTACCTTTACAAGATGCATGCCCAGCACAAGCATTGCTCGCGGTTTTACAGTCATTATGGCCACCACAAATATTTACATCATGACAATGTACCAATGCTGCTTTGGCTATTTCACCGACCCACGCATCTTTCGTTTTACCGCCTACATCACCACATGCTTTTTTCGGCATTGCAACAAACCCTGTACCTTTACATGACGCTTGCCCTGCACAGGCATTACTTGCTGTTTTGCAGTCATTATGACCACCACACACGTTTACATCATAACAATGAACAAGATCGGTCGAACTTGCACTCGCAGCAGTATTGGCTGCGGTTGAGCTTGCTGATGAATTTGCAGTATTTGTACTATTACAACCAACCAACCCGGCAACCATCATTGCCATTGCTGCGCCTGTAAGTGCTTTCATGTGAATTTCCTCTTAATGTTATTAGCCTGTTAGTTGACCCAATAAAGCGAAGATCTATTTCAGTGTAGGTGAGGTTTTTATTTTTGCCGTGTTATAAATTTAAAAAAAGGTGGCACTGCCACCTTTTTTACAAGCACTTAGTTAGAATAATCGACCTAACAGCCCCCTTCATCATAAGTCACTTTTATTGTTGTGCCGGCACTAGTTCCTGATACCTTGAAATAACCCCAATACTGCGACTGACCGTTGAGATTAATACATTCTACATTGCCGACATTATTTGAACTTGCATCAACATTTACATCGTTGGGCCATCCAGAATTACTATATTCCAGCGCAATATCACCTGTACCATGTGCTGTTTCTATTTTAATTTGAGTGTGACCACTTACATCTTCCATACTAAACCACATCGGTGCCTGATTGCCTAAACACACAGCCTCTCCTGAAATAAGACGGCCACTGGTTACCGCCCCTTGTGTTTGACATGTATCTGGTAATGCCACTGCTGCTTGCTCGAAATCTGCCAATAAGCGCACATCTGCGTAACTATTATAACCACGAACCATCACGTGATAGATCCCTGCCTCGGGCGTTGCAATATCACATTGCTCAGTACTGCCGCCTTTATAAGGACGACAATCATATTCAGCCAATGTTGGCTTGCTGCCAAAGCGAACATAAAGATCCGCATCTCCCGTACCTTCTCCAGTCGACACTTGCAAATTAGTCGCACCAACAGGCACGTCAATAGTGTAATAGCTCAACTCATCTTGTGCTCCAGAAATGGTTAATGGTATCCCTTTACGTAAAACTGGCTCCGAGGTGTCACCACCTGTGATAATCGCACTTGATGTTACAACGCTACTCGCCCCATTATTATCGGTAACAGTCAAGCTCACCACATAATCCCCTGCATTCGCATAACGATGAATTGGGTTGGCTGTATTGCTTTGTGTGCCATCACCAAACTGCCATAAATACGTTACTATATCACCATCTGGATCGCTGCTACCTTGACTCGAGAACTGTATATCTGCATTGATCAGACCTTGATACGGGCCATTAATAACTCCGATAGGTACATCATTGACTGTGCCACTGGCTAATTCTTGTGTCCAAGCAGTAAATTCACTTGCATATTGGCTTGACCAGCTTGAAAGCAATGTTTTGTACCCTTGCCAATCACCAACTCGGGTACGGGCTAACATAGCGTTTAGTTCATCATTATGGCGTTCAAACATAAATCGTACTGCTAAATAACCCCACCGATATATCCTATCTTGGTCAAATCCGGCATACGTGGTCGCAAACACTTGCTCCAGTGAATAGGTCGACCCATCTTTTATCGTATCAATTGCCGCTTGGTTATCATTTAAGTTGGCAATGTACTCTGCCACGCCCTCACTCCACCATACAATTGCTTCTGTTGGTGCATTAAAATCACCATATAAGTCAAATCGACCATCTAAATAATGAACATATTCATGCTCTAAATTCCAAACATAGTGATCTGGCTTTGCATACGTCGCTTCATATGCAATAAAGTTTGCCTGATTGCCAACTTTACTGGGATCTCCTTCTAAATACATGCCGCCATTATTAGTCTCTATTTTAAAGATAGCTTTGGCATATTTTCTATAATCATCGCTGCTATTAAAAATATTAACTTGCAAAAAAGTATTATTGTCATCTGCTACTGGTGTTTGATTTGTTTCTAAACGTGTGTGAAAACGCACTTCTTCTGTTGCCATTGTGCTACACGCAGACACATGTTGGGCAGGCGTCATATCTTGCGACCGAATCCTAACTGTATCACTACACTGATACGTTTGTGATAGCGCCTGTGCAGTGAGTTGAGTTTCAAATCCGCATAATACGTTGCCACATCAGCGGCATTTAACCAAATAGCATCGCCATAGCCAAAGCTTTTATACGTTGAAAAAAGCTGAATTAAGGCCGTATCAACATGAGTTTGAATTGGGGTATCCTTATACGCTTTTAGCCTTGCGAGCTCCCCAGCAGCATTAACCATTAGGTATTCAGCGTCAGCACCGACTAACCAAGTTTTTTTTGTGAACTCACTTAATAGTTGCACAAGTTGAGTATCTGATTTCACAAGCGCTTTAAAGTTATCGTTCCACTGCCCCCGATATAAAACCGTAAAAATACCATTGATTGCGCGATGCATATTCCGCACATTGGCATAACTTTGATCAAAACGTGTTAACCACTGCTTGATTACAGGTAAATACACATCTTGTTGTTGAGAGCTATCCATAGTGGTGATAACTTCTTTTAATACTTGACCATGCGCGTCATTACTACCATAGAAGTGGCTATTATTAACAAATGCATCTATCGCACCTTTTACGGCCGGCTTTAACCAAGCTGCAAACTGCACGTTATCGTTATAAAACTCTACATAAAATCCTGCGCGAATAAATAAGAATAATGATTCTAACTCATTACTACCTTGCCCGTTATAACTGGTTGCCATCAATTTTGCTTGATTAGCAGCTGCGAACATTTTATCTGACGTAAACACTTGTTGCTGTATAGAGGCATTCGCATTAAAAAGTTCATTAATACATGTGCTGCCTTGATTTCTTATTTCGATGAGTAGCTGTGTTGAGTTCGCGGATCCCAATGCGTTAAGATCACACGCCATCGCGACTTGAACTGTAGTGCTTAACCTTTTGACCTGGTTAAAGTCAGAAAGCTGCACTGATACTGCACTCGGTGCTCTCTCGTTTTCTAGGGGCACATGGTGGCCATGATGCGTTGTATTAACAAACTCAGAAGTGTGAGGTTTGAATGAACGGTGTGACTCTTCATTATGTGC
>NZ_JAGJEF010000119.1:0-8290 GCF_018100875.1 Pseudoalteromonas sp. MMG012 | reverse complement strand
GGTATAAACCAGCAGCCAATCAATAGCACGTTTGTACAAACTAAAAAGTGCAGGATAGATGGTGACCACCACAGTGATATAAACGCCATGAATAACGCCCAGTTGACTGCTTGTGGTCGGTATAATAACCCCATAGCAAAGCTAACTTGAGTCAACATAAAGATCAAAAGCTGTGGCGCCTGACTGAGCTTTTCCCAACCCATGGCGACTGCCAATATCAATGTTGTGATAAACAAAACATGACTTGCGAGTAATAACACAACATCAGCCAAATACTTATGCCATGTACGGGGTAATATACTATTTTGGAAACACCTATGCCGACTATCTAAAATTGCAGGTTTTAGAACGGTAATTAACAGAGTTTGAATTAGTAAATAAGCAAATGCAACTTGTATGCTAACCAATATACTATCACTTTGCACTATCTTACCTAAACCAAAAAACAGAGACGCAATTAACCCTGGTAAAAAAATATAGAATAGCGTGGTGATCATCAAAATAAATTGATTAAGTTGATTAACTAACTCTTTAAGTTCCGCCTTAAAAGCTCGATATCGATATTGATAGAAGTGTTTCATCATAATCTGTTAAACACCTTCACGGTTAAACTTTCTTAAGTGGCTGACTATCAAAACCTATATCCAAAAATGGCTGCGGTTCATGGTTACTTATAATGACTTGGCCTTCGTAGGCACAGATCCACTCTAACACCACATCAAGGCCTCGCTTATCTAATGCCGCACTCGGTTCATCTAAAATCAAGTAAGGGGTGTTTCGCATCACAGCATTAATAAGTTGTAATTTCTTTAGGTTACCGGATGATAAATCTTCCACTTGAGTATGCAAAAACGCATCAAAACACAAATCGGTTATAAATTGTTGAGGTAAGGTACATTGCCAACTTGATGCTGTCATTGTGAGTATCTGCTGAGCTGTTAAATATTCTGGAAAAACAATTTTATCCGATGCTAAACTCACACAGCTTTGCAAATGGGCGTGTTGCTGACCATTGAGCGTAATGTGCCCAGAATAAAAACTATCCAGTCCGGCTATTATTGTAAAAAGTGTGGTTTTCCCTAGGCCATTCTGCCCTTCTACACAAAGCTTTTGCGCGGTAAACGTATTATTATAATTTTCAAATATACATTTTTTACCAAAATACTTTGTTAAATTAGCAACTTCAATCATTATTATGCAGGGCTTATATCTGTTCCTTTATTAGGTGACTCTAACATATGCAAAGTTGCAGGTGTCATTAAGAATGTTACACAATGTGTTATTTAGTCACTTAATAATTACCAATATAAAAAACGAGCATAGAGTGCCCGTTTTAACAAATACGATATTTGCTTGTATATTACAGCGCCGCTAAGATCACTTCCGCTTTACTGACTTCAAATGACTTAGGCGCTTCTACATTAAGCTGAGTGACAACGCCATCTTTTATAATCATGGCATAGCGCTGCGAACGAATGCCACCAAATGTCGCTGTGTCCATTTCAAGGCCTAGAGATTTAGTAAAGCTTGCATCGCCATCGCCTAGCATCATTAATTCTGATGCATTATGCGCTTCACCCCACGCTTTCATCACAAACGCATCGTTTACTGATACACAAGCAATAACATCAACGCCTTTGGCTTTAAGCTGATCAGCCAATACCACATAACCCGGTAAATGGGCCGCTGAACATGTTGGTGTGAAAGCGCCCGGCACCGCGAACAAAACAACGGTTTTGCCTGCGAACAATTCTGTTACTTGGTGCTCTACCATACCGTCATCTGTTAAATGGCTGAGTGTCGCTTGTGATAAAGTTTGCCCTTGTTCAATCATGGTGTTCCCTTAAAAAGAATATGTATTTATTTGTTGTATTGCTGAAATCATTTATATGACAGCATTAGTCGATCTGCGACAAGTATACAAGATTAATGTAATGCGTGAGCACGTCCGGCATATTCACTGTAAAAAGATTCGATCGCGCCACGTTTTTGCATTGTCACAAACACTTGAGTCCCCTGCACTCCACCAAATGCAATATTTGTTGGGTACTTTCCTTTTAAGCGCACGGTATGTAATAAGCTTCCACTTGGAGACAGCACTACGACTTCACCTGCGCCATAGCGAGCTACATATAAATTACCTTGGCTATCTGTGCGCATACCATCAAGGCCATGCTTCGTAAATTGGTAAAACAACCGCTTGTCACTCACATCGCCTTGCTCATTTAGCGTAAATGCCCATATTTTTTGTTGCTTGCTTTCATTTACATACAAGGTAAGGTTATCGGGACTAACTTCAATACCATTACTTGTACCCATCTCTGCTTGTAACAAGCTCACTGTGCCATCCGTCGCTATCCGCCAAATTTGACCCCGCCCGGTAGACCAATTAGGATCACTCGCATAAATCATTCCATCATCACGAATGGCGATGTCGTTTGGTTGATTCATAAGTGGCTCATGGGCATGAACCGACACAACACCTTGCGGTGTGATTTTTAATATATTATGGCCGGTATAATCTGCCACAAACATATCTCCATGCTGATTAAAACGAATACCATTACCAACGCTCCCTTCCGGCAAAGTGAGCCAAAGCTTTGTATTGTTCTTGCCTTGAACTACCCCTATTGTGCCCTATTGACCATAGTTCACCGCGTATAAAGCTCCATGGCTATCAACCGCAGGACCTTCAACACCCTCGGTAAATGTACCATCTGCTACCCAATCCATTACTTGAAAAATAACGGGGTTATTCTCGTTAAAGTGCCCTATGCTATTTTGGCAACCACCTAGCAACGTTAGCATCACCCAAAAAAACTTCTGCATTTTATTATCTTTGTCCTTAAAATTATTGAGTATGACCTGCGAAATGACCCTTGTTAATTGAGAATAAGTAATACACAGATCATATGCCGAGTATTATCACTCGAGTTAAAGTTTGTTACGCGTCAATCTAGGCTCAATGAGCATCAGTGCGATACCCAGCAAAGCCCCTGTCAAACCTATAAACTGCAGTAAAGTATTACCAAATCGCGTTTGCTGCTTTGCATCTTTACTTACTTTATAAAGCCGGCGACCCAGTTCAACCTCTTTGATAAATTCATCACCTAAATAGTCAAATGATAAAATAATCGATATATCTCTTCGTTTGAGCATTGCTCGCCGTACCTCTTGTATGTCTACATCATGAGGGACAAAACGAGACCAGCTATAAAAAATATCTTGGGCCTCATTAGGTAAAACAACCCCTCGAGACTCATATTCATACAATGTTTGTGGGAACACTAAGTTTTGAAATCCGACGTAAAAACAGCTGCCACCAAGTGATACCAGCAATATAGCAACGTATAACAAAGTACGTTGTTTGATTGAATTGTCGCGTAGCTGGCGAGCATACCATGACTCTATATCTGGAATTTGGCTGAAATGGTGTTTATTCGCTTGCCCTTGAGCGCCAAGCATAAAATCCTCAACGGTGAGCTCTAAAGCATCTAGTAACTGGCGAAAAACCTCATTAGAGGGCACAGATTTATCATTTTCTAATTTTGATAAATAACTCTGTTCTACCCCCATTTTCTCCGCCAGTTGAGGCTGGCTCATATTTGCTGTGGTACGTAAGTGTTTTATGTAGTGACCGAGTGTCATCTTTTAATCCTTGTTATGGCTTGAAATCACAGCCCATTCTTGGCTAGTCATGCATTAATACCAAGGTGAATATTCAAGAATAACAAGGAATATTAGTAAGTTAAAGCTAATACCCCATCAATCACTTCAAATTTAGAAACCGTATCTAAATTTCAAAATGATACGCTCTTCATTCGGGGTTTGCCAAAGCCGCTCAACACTGCGTGACCAAGGTTCAGCCGCCACGTTCTGCTTTTGCATATTATCAATTTGCGTCGCCCCTCGGCCATAAACCAAATATATATCGGAAAAAGCACCTAATCGATAACGCAACTTCATTTGCGATACCAATCGCTTGTCTTCAAAACTGGTATCCAGATTAGTAAGCTCTGTTAAACTCCCGTCTGTGATACTAAATACCTGCTCACTTTTTGCTTCAAGTACGGCCCATTGCAAATAAATACTCAGTTCAAGATCATCAGTTAATAGTCCTGTAACTTTATTTTCATTCACGAAATACGCTCTATCGTACTGCGTTAGCTGGTTATGAGAATTCGCTATTAGCCAACCGTCCCCTTTACGGTAAAAGTTATTTATATTGATATTCCAATTTTCATGCGGCATAAAAGTAAGATCTAACGCAAACTGTTGCGCGATGCCATTTAGTCCTTCTTGATCATACTGGTAACTGGCAGCCCAGCTAAACTTCCCAACATAAGAGCTACGATAAAATACCCGAGACCCCCATGTATCTGGTTGCTGAAAACGATCACTGTTATAGCCCACATTATCTTGCCACCCCGATGAATTATGTGTCAGTGTCGCCGATGCCTCTGCACCACCATTTAACATCACATTAGCGCTGTACTGACGTTGAGCTGGTAATTTAATCCTCTCATCATTAGATTCATAAGCGACCGCTATTTTTTGTTTTACGCTCGTGACCAATGGCGAATTAAAATTAATAGCATGACTGAACTCTCCTTGCCAATAACGCCAGTCATTGCGCTTAATATACCCTAAATCACTTACATCAAACTTTTCGTCTAACTGTAAGTAAGACGACTCAAATTGAGTATTAGCAGAAAATTGATACCCCAACTTTAGTGACGCACCTCGGCCTTGTTGACTTGTCTGACTTTGCGCAATATCACTGTGCATCATGGTACTTTGCATTGACCAAGTAGCACTTTGGTATTGGGTGTCCCACGCAATGCTGCGAGCATCTCTCTCTATAAATGGACGTTCAGTATGCGTCATCAGTAACCCAGTCTGCCAAGCTTTATGGCGATACTTACCCCTTATGGCGTAAAATGACTTACCCACATCATTACCTAATTTATCTTCTTTTACGGCAAAAGCGCCAAATTGTAGCTGCTCTGTCTGCTGTACAAACCTGACCGCGGCATCTATCGGTGTTGTTATATGCATCATATCATCACTACTCGCTCCAATACGCCGAGTATGAATAAGTGTGGTATCTTGCAGGCTTTGTACATTAAAGACGTTAATGTCTTGGGTGAAAAATGCACGTTTGTCTGAGCGCAGTGTTTCGACTGCACTATAATTTAAGTCCACCTCATCACTGTCTATCTGACCAAAATCTGGGTTTATCGCAACACTCAGCTTTTGATGGTGATCTGGCTTATAAATTAAGTCGAAGCCGATATCATTTAACCCTATATTGTCAATCAGGTCTTGCTGACGAGTGATATACGGAACAAACGTGACTTGATGCTCTTGGGGGATAATTGCTTTTACTTTAGGCATAGTTAAAAAGAAGTCAGCATTGGCCGTCGTCTGTTTCTGTGATGCATATAGATGATTATTAACTAACTGATACAATTGCACTGACACACCAATTTCTGATGCATCTCGTAGATTTTTTTTATTATAAAAAGACACTGTATGCCACGGAATAAACGTTTCACTAGACCAATAGTCAGCTGCCTCAAAGTATGAGGTCTGCCAATCTCCATCCCAATCACTGTCGGTTGTTAATTGTGGTGTAAGAACTGCGTCTTGAACCCCTCCACCTAATCCGACCACAAACAAATACGCACCACTGCCATCACCAGAAAAGTCTAAATAGATACGATTAAAATCAGCTTGGATGAACCCATCTTGTAAATTGAATTGCTTCTTTCTTTCTCCTTCTTTTTGCCAATTAATAATACCTACATACACTCCTTGTGCTGTGGTCACTACCTTACTTTCCACTTTATCTAAATACTCAGTATGCGTGGCTGGTACGACTTCATAAAAGGTCTTTGTTGCAGAAGCATCCTGCCAAGCTTGATCAATTAACTGGCCATCTAACACTATTGACACGTTATCTTTTGCACAAACCAATGTACTCATTAACCCTAAAATCAACACATATATATTTCGTAACACACCACTCATACTTCAATCCAATTGAAAAAATTTTCCCTATAAAAACAAATATCACTGTGAAAAATACTGAATTTTATCTGAAGAAAGCTAGCTAAACCCTTACGAGCCTTGACTTTATAATGATAAAAGTTAACTTTGTACTCATATAAAGAACATAGATGATGCGCTATGCATACAAATATACAATTCTTAACTTGGGTATTTTTTGACAACACAGATGAGTTACTCAATCTAAGCACCAAAGAAGTCATAAAATTAGAGCCACAAGTAGCGCAATTACTCAGGCTGTTTATTTACAGTAATGGGGAGTTACTTGCGCGCGAGGCGATATCTGAACATATTTGGCCTAATATCATCGTTGAAGATAATAGCTTATATCAATTATTAACAAAATTAAGACGGTTACTCAATGATAATCCAAAACAACCTAAGGTGATTAAAACTATCCCTAAAAAAGGCTATCAATTCATAGCCAGAACAGATGTTTACACTTCACAAGAAACACCTCTAATATCGAAAAAAAATAAGCTCCTCACACAGTCTCAATGGTGGAAATGGTCAACAATTCCAGTTGTAATTGTATGCAGTAGCGCAATTGCATTTTATTCTAAAAATACCATAAAAACGCCAAAACCTGCTTATGAGCTGTCAGATCTGAGTTATGATCTTGGTCTTGAGTACAATGTTGACGCACATAAAACTAAAGACTTAATTGCCTATATAAAAAACTTTAATAATCTCGTATTTAGCAATAAGCAAGGTGTGGTGTTAAATACCATCAAGTTCCCCAGCCGCATACATCACCCTAGCTGGCATAATGAACTCGACTTAATTACATTCTGGCAATATTACCAAGACCAATGCATTCTCCATGTGTATAAATCCTCAGGGCAAGCTATTCACCGCGCCAAAGGTCAAAAATGTACACGCTCCAGAGCATCTTCTTGGTTATCAAGCACCCAACTAACTATTAATCTAGCACATGGCGCACACTTCAAGCCTTTTCATTACGACTTTAATACCGGTAAGGCGCTGGCCCTTCCAATTACACTTAACGCAGGGGACACCTTTCAGCACAGTATCAAGGCTTGGCAAGGAAAGACCTATTACCTTATCACCTCCACTGATCATAGCAGTAAATTAATCACACTCGATGGCACTGTGCATATGCAGTGGGCACACCCGATCTCCTTACTGTCTTACGATCCAAAGCAACAAAGCATTGTTACCAATAACTCAGATAAACATCATACATTGATAGCCACAACGCGAGATGGCCATCAACATATTATTGCCAATGCAGTACAAGGTATGTTCACTGACTTATCCATCGACTTAGCAGGTGATATTTATACGGCAGTAGAAACATGGCAAGTGAATATTCGTGATAAAGATGGGCTCCCTATTTTTTCAACTACCAGTATCGATTACCTACCAGTAAGTAATCCACTTGGCGAAACCGCTTTTATGTCAAAAAGAAGCGGTGTCTGTGAAGTCTATTTGCATGCTGACGATCAAATCAAACAACTTTCTTACAATCAAGGCTATGACTATGTTAAACATATTGAGTGGCAACCTAAACTAAATCTGCTTCTCACCAATCGCGATAAGAATGTACTGCTTTATGACCGGCAGGGTAAAGTCTCACAGTTCTCACCTGAGCAAATTAGTACAATCACCCAATTAGGTTGGCATACAAATGAGCGGGTTTGGATATATGATACACATACATTGTCTACTTATACTTTAACAGGTCAACGACTCAAAGAAGTCGCTCTGCAAGTTGACGCACTCATTTACGACAACCAAAATGCTCAATGGCTAGTTTTTGACAACTATACCTTGTATAAAGTGAATAGTTTGGCCAATTTGAGCACGCATGAAAATTGGACGCTAATCCACCGCTTTTCACAACAGCAATATAATCAACTTCGTAATTTCAAACTACGAGATAACACCTTATATTGGTTATCAAGCTGGTCTGCAAAAGACTATATTTGGCAACTGCCTTTAGAAGAGACGTCGATCTCACTTATCAAATCAGATGAACTGATTTGGCACTACGATATTGCCAAAGATAATTCATTAAATATCGCTAAAATGGAAGCAATTGAAGGCGATATTAAAAAACTCACTCGACTAGTAACCCCTCAGTAAACATAACATAGCCGCATGAGAGTGATACTGCGGTTATTGTCACTCTGGCCCATATTATCCATTTTACAAATAGATAAGCAGATAAGCAGATAAGCAGATAAGCAGATAA